>NZ_JBIWJT010000001.1:0-131101 GCF_044765325.1 Embleya sp. NPDC127516
AGGCCCTGCTTTCATGCGCTCTCAGCGCCGAGACCACTCCAACGAGAACCCAAGTCCTATAACCCGACGCCAAGTTCGGTATGACAACGGCTTCTTAGTAGCGGCCAAGTTCCGCCGGTCGGCGGCGCCTGACAGGCCTGCGATGTCCAACGCTTCTTTTTCTCGGGCCTTTTGTCATGTACGAGGCTCAGCCGTTCGAGCGGTGCTGGGGAGTGGGTGTGAACGGGATGACCATCCGAATGCCTTGCTCAAGGACTACCCGGTTTGGCGCGCAGGACCGCGGCTTCGTAGGGCAGTCCGAAGCCGGACTCCACGTCTCCACCGTCGGATTCGACAGTGACCGCCCGTCGGAGTCGACGATTGAAGAGGAGTCCGAGTTCGGACCGGAGCAGACGAGGGGTCCGGCCCCGGACGGTCGTTGGGCGGACTCACCTAACCGAGACGCGCCTCGCTCTGTTCGATCTCCGTCCGATGACGCCCGTGCCCGCACTCACTGCCCCGGGGCGTCCGACGGCGTGGTCATCAAGCGCCGGGGACAGACTCTGGACTCGACACGGTGCGTAACCGGCCATCGCGTCCCCCGCGTTCTGTCCATGACGCCCTTCGTCTCGACTTGCGGAGAGCGCCGTGGGTGATGCCGGAAAACCCGCCCCGCAGCACCCACGTTTTGCCTTCACTACGCAGACCTCACCGGCGCTCCATGAGACCATGGAATTCGAGCAACTCGTCGAAGGCCAAGACGAATCGACGCCGCAGATCGAACGATCGCATCACGCCGGTCGGCCTCTCGATCTGTCGGGCGAGACTCGGGTCAACAACTCCGAGCCCTCCGTGAGGGTTGTGGTCCCCGAGGCTCCGCCGGTCGTGACGGCGCCGGTGGCGAGAGCTCTCCTGCGCCTACTCGTGTCGGTGCGGCATCAACGTCAGCAGGGGCGAAGTACCGGTGGCTCATCCACCGATGACGAGGAATCGTCGTGACGACTCTGTTTGCCTTCGCCGGGCGCGTATCCACCGAGGATCAACAAGACCCCGACGCATCCCGAAACTGGCAACTCGGCCGCGCCCAGGCCCTCATCGAGGCCACAGGCGGCCGGGTCGTAGCCGAGTACTTCGACGTCGGGGAATCACGGTCCCTGCCGTGGAAGCGCCGACCTCGCGCGGCAGCCCTTCTACGGGCGCTGAAGGACCCGGACCGCGGCTTCGACGCGGTCGTCATCGGCGAACCCCAACGCGCCTTCTACGGCAACCAGTACAGCCTCACACAACCCGTATTCGCGCACTACGGCGTTGTGGGTGCCCGAGGTCGGTGGCCCCATCGACCCCACGTCCGAGGCCCACGACATGATCATGTCGGTCTTCGGCGGGATGTCGAAAGGCGAACGCAGCCGCATCAAGATTCGCGTGCGCGCCGCGATGGCCGCCCAGGCACGCATCGAAGGCCGCTTCCTCGGCGGTCGCCCCCCGTACGGATACCGCCTCGTCGACGCCGGCCCACATCCCCACCCGGCCAAGGCCGCCGACGGGCGGCGCCTGCACCGCCTGGAGCCGGACCCGGACACCGAACCCGTCGTCGTGTGGATCTTCACCGAGTACCTCGCCGGCCGGGGGCTCTACGCCATCGCCGAGGAACTGACCCGTTCCCAGATCCCTTGCCCTTCGGCCCACGACCGAAAGCGCAACCCGCATCGCTCCGGCATCGCATGGTCCAAGGGCGCAGTCCGCGCGATCCTCACCAACCCCCGCTACACCGGCCACCAGGTGTGGAACCGGCAACGCAAGGACGAAGTACTGATCGACGTCGAGGACGTCGCTCTCGGCCACGAGACCCGTATGCGGTGGAACAACCCGGACGACTGGGTCTGGTCCACCGGCCTGGCACACGAGCCGATCATCGACGTCGAGACCTTCCGCCGAACGCAGGTTATCCTCTCGGGCCGCGGCAGCACCCGGAAGACGCGCGACCGTCACTCCACGCGCCACTGCTACCAACTCCGCCGGCGCCTGTCCTGCGGCATCTGCAGGCGACGCATGCAGGGCCAGCAGAGCAAGGGGCTCCTCTACTACCGGTGCCGCTTCCCCAAGGAGTACGCACTCGCCGGCCGGGTCCAACACCCGGACAACGTCTATGTCGCCGAGCGGGACCTCATCAAGCCGCTCGACGCCTGGCTCGCCGAAGTCTTCGCCCCCGAGCGCCTCGCCGACACCATCGAGCAGATGTACAGCGCACAGCCGACCCCGACCAATCCCTCGCAGCGAAGGAGGCAGCTCTGATGATCACCGACTGCGACCGAAAAATTACCCACTATCGCGCGGCCCTCGAAGCCGGCACCGACCCCCAGCTGATTGCGACCTGGACCGCAGAGGTTCAAGCCACCCGCGCCCAAGCCCTCGCTCGCACCCACAGCCTCACGGGCGGTCGACGCATGGAGAGGGAGGAGGTGGAAGCCCTCGTGCGTGAGATCGGGGACATTCCGGCCGCACTCGCCGAGGCGGAACCCCAGCTCAAGGCAGGCACCTACGACGCCCTGGAGCTGCAGCTCACGTACGACCCCGGAACGCAACAAGTGCGGGTCGAAGCAAGCTTCGACCCGCACAAGTTGGGGTTATGGTCTGTGTCCGAGGGGGGACTTGAACCCCCAAGCCCTTTCGGGCACTAGCACCTCAAGCTAGCGCGTCTGCCAATTCCGCCACCCGGACGAGTGGGCGCAGGGGTGGTGCCCTGCGTGCTTGGCAAGGATAGCAAGGTTCGGGAGGGCTTTGCGACACGGTTACCTGTTGGTTGGTTTGGCCGGCCCCGGTGGGCGTTTTGTGGGGATCAGGTGGTGGGTGTGGGTGGGGGCGTGGCGGGTGAACATTCCTGAGAGGAGTCGATCGGGAGGGGAATCCCATGCAGCTCGGCAGGCCGGTGGCGACGGGTGTGGTCGTGGAGCGGGTGACGCGGGAGGAGGAGCGGGAGCGGGACGTGGTGGCGTCCGAACCGAAGGAGGGTCGGGGGGCGGATGGGCGGGCCCCGGCGGTGCCTGCGGTGGAGGTGCCGCCGGTGGTCGCCGGGCGATGATCGGCCGGCGGCGGCTGCCCGAGGAGCGGGCGAGCGTCGCGCCCGTGGGGTACAAGGTCGCGGCGCTGTTGTTGTCGGTGGACGGTGATCGGGCGAGCTTCGCCGGCGTGTCGATCGGGCGCGGTCAGCCGTACGAGGTCGAGGCCGAGGCGCGCTGCGCGTACGGGCGACGGCATCGGCCGCCGGCGGCGCGCTGCGACTGCGGGTTCTATTGCCTGAATGCCGAATCGGACGCGCGCGAACTGATGTGCGTCACGGAGTATCGGCACGCCGCGCTGCTGCGGGTGGACGTGCTGGGCGGCTATATCCGCTTCGAGCGCGGCTTCCGGTACAGCCGGCAGCGGGTCACCTCGGTGTGGGTCGGGGCCTGCGGGTGCGGCAGTCCGGCCGAGTTGCTGGTCGACGCGGGTACGGGGGTGGTGGGCCGGCGCGGCCTGGTCGGCAGTTGTACCGGGTGTGCGTCCGGGCGAGCGGGGTTGTCGTTCGGGTCGTACGCCCGCCTCGCCGGGGTACCGGTGGCCGCCGACGCCAGTCCGTACGTGCGCGGCGAGTACGAGATCGTGCCGCAACTGGTCGCCGAGGTCACCCTGCTCCAGGCCCGGCTCGACCGCTGTCAGGAGCAACTCGGTCGGCTGCTCGGATCGGATCCGTGAAGGAGCCGCCGCGAATGAGTCCGGTGGGGCCGTGGGGCCGTGAGGCCGGTTGGTCCGATGAGGCGGGCGGGCGCTGCACACTGCGTGAGAGCCGTACGTCGTGGGGCTCCTGTGAGGCGTGAGCACCCTCTGGGCCCTGTGGGTCCCATGGTTCCCGTGCATCCGGTCGGTCCTGTCCGTCCCGTGGGTCCTGTCCGTCCTGTGAGCCCCGCCCGACCCGTGGGCCCCATGCATCCCGTGGGTTCCATGAGTCCGGCGAGCCCGGCCCCCAGCGAACCCGGCGAACCCGGCGAACCCGGGATGAGTTCCCGCCCATGAGCGCCCGCGAGGACGCACCGGGCCCGCGTGCGCTGCTGGTGGGCTGGGGGCTGTTCCTCGGCGCGGTCGTGCTGGTCATGGTGGACTGCACCGTCGTACTCGCCGGCTACTGGAACGCCACCGGCGACTGTCTGGAGCGATGGGGTTGCCGCGAACCGGCGGTCGGCCCGGCCGACGGTTCGCTGCTCGCCTTCGGGACGAGCCTGCTCGCGCTCTTCCTGGTCGCGGTCTCGACGGCGTTGCCGAGAGCGGGGCTGCGCGGCGTACGGCGATGGCTCGGCCTGGTCACCGTGGCGGGCCAACTGATCGGCGTCGCGACGGTGGTCGACGCCACGGGGTGATCGGGAAGGATCTCCCGGGTCCACCTGTTCTCGCTCGTGTGAGCGAGATGGTGAGCGTGACGACGACAGGGACCGGGACGTCGACCACGGCCGCGAGCACCGGTCCGCCCCGCACACGCCCCGAAGCCGGACGCGACCCGCGGACCACCGAAGGCATCGAGCCGGGAGGCGCCCGCCGGCCCGGGACAACTTCCGACTCCCCCGCCCACGAAGGCGTCCTCGACGTCGTGGTCATCGGCGCCGGGCAGGCCGGGCTGTCCGCCGCCTACCATCTGCGCCGCTCCGGACTGTCGTTCGTCGTACTCGACGCCGACGAGGGCCCGGGTGGAGCCTGGCGGCACCGGTGGCCCACGCTGCGGATGGAAGCCGTACACGGGATCCACGAGCTTCCCGGCCTGCCGGTACCGCAGATCGAGCCGGCCCGGCCCGCCTTCGAGGCACTGCCCGAATACTTCGCGACCTACGAGCGCACCTTCGACCTGCACATCGTGCGCCCCGTAGCCGTGACGGCGGTGCGGTCGACGCCTGCCCCGGACGCGACGCCCGGCCCCGGCACGGCGTCCCGCCCGACTCCCACCCCCGGCACGCCTCCCCTCGACAACGGCCCGCACGCCACCGACTCGCACGCCGCACACTCGCCCAACGCAATCACCACGACGCAACCCCGCGCCTCCGCCGACCTGTTGACCATCGAGACCGACCGGGGCACCTGGACCGCCCGAGCCCTGGTCAATGCGACCGGGACGTGGCGCCACCCGTTCATCCCGTACTACCCGGGCGCCGGCGAGTTCCGCGGTCGGCAGTTGCACATGGCGGACTATCGCGGGCCGGCCGAGTTCGCCGGACGGCATGTGGTCGTGGTCGGTGGCGGTACGTCCGCCATCCACGCGCTCGCCGAGATCGCCGAGGTCGGCACCACCACGTGGGTGACCCGTCGGCCGCCGGTGTTCCGCGACGGGGAGTTCAGTGCCGAGGTCGGTCGGTCCGTGGTCGCCCGGGTGGAGGAGCGTGTTCGTGCGGGGCTGCCGCCGGAGAGTGTGGTGGCGGTGACGGGGCTGCCGCCGACGGCCGCGGTGCGCGCCGCGCGAGAGCACGGAGTGCTGACGCGACTGCCGATCTTCGATCGGATCACCGCTCTCGGAGTGGAATGGGCCGACGGCTCGTCGGTGCGCGCCGACGCCATCGTGTGGGCGACCGGATTCCGCGCTTCACTGCGGCATTTGGCGCCGCTGGACCTGCGCGAGCCCGGCGGCGGCATCAGGATGGACGGTACGCACACCGCGCGCGACCCGCGCATCCACCTTGTGGGGTACGGTCCTTCGGCAAGCACGATCGGTGCCAACCGGGCCGGCCGCGCCGCCGTGCACGATCTGAAAGCACTGCTCTCCACCGAGAGCACCGCTCACATCGCGGCCTGACCCCCGAGCCCGTCCGCGAGAGCCTCGTGCACGCAGCACCACGACACGGCCCGCACACGCATCACCGCACGTGCCCGCACAAGCATCACCGCACGTGTCGAAGCGCCCGTCGACGTCACTCTCCGCACACGCAAAGGATCTTGCGCCGGCGACGCCGATGCGGCATAACAATGATCACGCAACGGGTGGGAGACCAGGTGCCGCAGGATGTGCTGTTCTCGATTCCGTTCGAGGCCCCGATCAGTCCGTACCTGGACCAAGCCCGGAGCCGCCACCTCGACTGGGTCCGCGACCGCGGCCTGATCCGCACCGACGCGGGTCTGCGCGAATACACCTCGTGGGACCTGCCGGAAGCCGTCGGCCGCACCTACCCGCACGCGTCGCCCGACGACCAGTTCATGTTGATGAACTGGTTCGCGCTCGCCTTCCTGTTCGACGACGACTGCGACGCCGACCCGGACGCCGACGCCCGCACCAGGGCCCGGTCCGGCACCGACAGCACCCCTCTCGGCAGCCCCGCCGCCCGCCCGCGGTCCCCCGAACGCTCGGACCGCGTCGCCGAGATCGCCCGCGAACTGATCACCATCCCGTTCCGCGAACCCGGCACCCCGCCCGACCTGGTCTCCCCGATCACCCTGGCCTGGTCCGAGGTCTGGGCCTCGATGTCCGACGGCACCTCGGTGACCTGGCAGAACCGGTTCGCGGCAAGCTGGGCCCGATTCCTCGCCTCGCACGCGTCCGAGCTGCGGATGAGCGCCTCCCGGGCGGTACCCGATCTGGACAGCTATCGCGTGATGCGCCGCAACACCGCCGGCATACCGCACTCGCTCGACGCGATAGAACGCAGCCGCAGGTTCGAGGTGCCCGCCCAGATCCAGGCCCACCCGCTCATGCGCAGGCTGCGCGAGGCCGCGACCGACACGATCGCCTACATCAACGACATCCAGTCACCGGGCCGCCGCGGCCGCCGGGTCGCGTCGCACAACCTGGTCATGGTCCTGCGCGACCGGCTGGACTGCTCACACGACGTCGCCCTGCGCGAGGCGACCAGGATGACGTACGAGCAGCTCGACACGTTCATGACGCTCCAGGCGTACATGCCGCAGATCTGCGGCGAACTCGGTCTGGGCACGACCGAACGCATCGCCGTCGAGATGAGCGTCGAGGGGATGCGCAACTGGATCCGCGGCTACTACGACTGGGGCCTGCGATCCGCCCCCTACACCGTGCCCGACGTCGTCCCGGACGAACCCGCGCACGGCTACGCCGACGACCCGCACAACCCGGCCGCCACCCATCTGCGCACGCGGACGGCCTGACTGCGCGTCGGAAGTACCACACACAGATGGCCACTTCGCGACGCGGTCGACCAACCCCCGCGTCCGCGGCGCCTACTGCGGCGGCCCCGGATCCGCGTGCGCCGCCCGCGCCATCCACCCCTGCGTCTCGATCGAGATGACGTTCTCGCACCGCTCCACGAACCGCGCCTCCTCGGCCGGATCCAGCGGCATCCGCGCCACCCGATCGTCGCGCAACCGGCGTAACTGCTCGGCGGTCCGGGCGAACGAGATGAGGTTCTCTTGGTACCGAACGCCGTATCCGTACAACATCACCGACGCCGAGACCGTCGTAACCACCGGCACCCATGCCCCGAGCCGACCGCCACCCACCGTGCCCGCCACCGCCGCGAGCGCCATGCCGGTGAGCGCCAACACGAACTCGGCGAACTGGATCCGGGCCAACCCCCGCCGCATCCGCGACACCTGCGTCCGGTAGTAGCCGTCCGCCTGGACGTCGATCCGCTCGCGCACATAGCCGTCCACATCGTGCACGGCCGGCGGCGCCGGCTGTTCCGCCGGAGCCAACACCGGTAGCAGGCCGAGCAGTTCGCCCGCCTCGTCCTCGAAAGAGGCACGCCGTGCGGACAATCGCGCCCGACGCTCGGCCACCGCGCCCGCGTACGGATCACTCACCGTCAGGTAGAGGTAGACCTCGCTCTTGAGCCCCTCGCTGACCGAACGCAGCCGCGTCCAGGCCTCGATCCGGGCCGGTGGCAGCCGCAGCGAAGTCACCAGCGGAACCAGTCCCACACACAGCGCGCCGATCAGCGACAGCACCTTGCCCGGATCACCGGACACCTGCGTACTCGCCGTGACCGATACCGCGCCGGCAACCCCCAACATCAGCCGGACCAGCCGCCATCGCTGCACCGACGCCTTGGCCGCCGACGCGGCGAGCGACCAGCGACGCTGCGCGTGCCAGGTCTGTTCGAGCACCGGATCCGTACCGACGGTCACGCGGGCCTCCTGGGCGGATCGGGTCGTTCCGGAAGTCCGGCCAGATGCATCGCCCGGCCGTGCGTACGCCTCAACTCCCCTTCACCGGAAGGTGTCAACGGCGCCAGTTCGATCGCCTCCACCGGTCCGCACGCGCCGACCCGGTCGGTGAGGAACAACAACAGCAGGCACGGGAAGGCCACCCGCAGCTCACGCACCAACGCCGCGTCCGGCAGGTGCCGGATGACCACCACGATCGGTCCGGTCTCCAGTGCGTGCGCCTCGATCACCTCACGGAACCCGACCTCGCCCTCCAACTCCGGGTCGTCGTAGCCGTCGTAGTCCAGGTACCCCGCCACCGCGTCCCGGATCGCGGCGACCAGACCCGCCGCCATCCGGGCGCCGGCCGGCACCGTGACCTCCACATGCGGCCACGGACGCGGATGTCCGCTGGCCCGCAGCAGGTACGCCCGCAGGGTCCCGTCGCGCGTCGCGGTGAGCACGGCGACCCGCCCGTCCTCGCGCCCGCGCAACTCGCCCAGTTGCGCGGCGGCCAGCGTGGGCACCCGCGCGTACACCACACTGAGGTCGGCCACCGTGCCCGCCGGCTCCGACCGCAGCACCGGCAGCACCTCGCCCAGCGCCCGCACCAGCGGGTCGGGTTCGCGCCGGGGCGCAGGAGCGCGCTCGGTCAACAACGCCTCGCTGAGCCGTTCACGGAGCACTTCGCGGTCGAGTCGCTCACGCACCCCCAGCACCTCCGCGGCGGCCCGAAGCGGTCCCTCGTACGCCTCGCCCAGCGCGGAGGTCACCGCGTTGCGCGTGGGCGAGGAGCGGTCCAGGTGCCAAAGCCGGATCTGCGCCAGATCCGCACACAGCTTGGCGGGCAGCCGACCGCCGGCGATCTCGTCGTCGGCCCAGTCGCACATGTCCACCTCGCCGAGATGGATCGCCTTGAGCGCGCTCGCGGCGAGATCGACGCGGCGCACGTCCGGCAACTTCAGCGCGATGAAGCGATATCGGGCGTCGACCCGCCGCCTGCCGTCCGCGATGCCGGCCTCGTAGCCGACGTTCGCCGACTCCAGCGCGTGCCGGGACAGCAGCAGCACGGTGGCCTGACTGCCGTGCAGTTCCAGCGCGATCTCCTGCTGCCATCCGTCGCCGCTGCGCAGGAAGTCCTTGTCGTACACGGCTTCGAAGCCCTCGGCGCTCAACCGTTCGACCAACGCGTCGCGCGCTTCCAGGCATCGACAACAGACCTGTCCCGGCTTCGCCCGCGTGCTGTGGCTGACGAAGATCCGCGGACGAGGTGTCGGGGCGGCACCCGGCCGGTCGAAGGCGTGATGGGCCGTCACGAGCGGCTCGCGTAGAGCTCGTTGGACGTCAGCAGCCGGAACCAGCGGTATTCGTGGGCGGCGAGGGTGACCATCGCCGGCGACCTGTCGCCGAGCGTGCGCGTCGGTTGCGGCCCCGAGAGGTCCAGCAGGTCCACGAGCCTGCCGGGCGGCAGACTGGGCGTGGTCAGCGCGACGGTGCCTCGCCGTGTACCGAGGTTCGCCACGCAGACCACGATGTCGTCCTCGTAGCGCCGCGACAGCACAACCACGTCCGAGTCGCCGGAGCCCAGTCGGGTCGCGGTGCCCCTGGCAAGTGCCCGCTCCCGTCCGCGCACCCGCAGCAGCGCCGCGACGGCGTCGCCCGGACCGACGGGCAGCCCGGCCACGGCCCGAAGTCCCGGTAGCGCGAGCGCGACCGAGGCCATCGCCCCCGCACGTGTCGGTTCCCTCCCGATCCCGGTCGACAGCGACAGGGTCCAATCCGGTACGGCGCCCGCGAACGGTTGCCCGGTCTCCATGAGCGCCAGCGCCTGCGGCACCGATCGAGTGCCCTGGGCGAGCACGAGATGGCAACACTCGTCACCCGCACGCGGCGCCGACTCGCCGACCGCGCCGCGATCGAGCACGAGCACCCGCCCCGGATGCTCGTCCACCAACCGCCGCAGCGCCCGCAGGAATTCCACCGTCGGGTCGCCCCGGCCGGTCGAGGTGTCGCCGCCGGAAACCGGACGCGACGGCAACACCCGTACGCCTGCGGCGCCCGCCGCCAGCAACTCGGCGCAGTAGCGCAACAATCGGGGTCCGCGGCCGCTCCGGACCGCGTCCGAACCGGGCGCGACCTGCACGTCGACCAGCATCCTGATGCCCGCCGCCCCGGCCGCGCGCAGGATCTCCCCGGCGGCCACCGAGCCGGAACGCCCGGGGGTCGATTCCCGTATCGGCACGGGTAGGCATACGCAGCCGATGCCCGAGCGCACGACGGACTCCAGGTCTGCGGCACGCACGGGCATCGTGGCGACCAGGGTGTCCAGCAGCCAACCCGTTTCCGGGTCCGCGTTCCGGGCCGGCGTGAGCAGCACGGTCCGGCCGTCCTCGGCCCGCAGTTCGACCGGGCCGCCTCGGCCGACCACGGTGAACTCCCGCGGACTCGCCGCCGAGATGCTCACCGCCGGGAACGGCAGCGGCACTTCGCGCATCCGACCCGACATCGTCGTACCGTCCCATCTCAGCAACCGGCCCGCCCGGTCCACGGCCGCGGTCCCGGCTCCGCCGCGGCTGATCGCGACGGACACGATGTCCGTGCTCAGGCCGCCGCCCCGGACGACATGGGTCGTGTCGGGGGTCGGCATCAGCACGAGTTGCGGGCCGGTCTGCGCGAAGAGCAGCGGACGGCCGCCGTGCGCGCTGGTGATCGCGGTCACCGGCAGCACGTCGGCGCGTGCCTCGGACCGGATCGCACCGCCTCCCGCGAGGTCGACGAACTCCGGTTCCACACCACCACGCACGATCACCAGCTCCGACGACTCGGCCCCGACCCAGATCCGCAGACCCACTTCGGCCGACCGGGACAGGTACGTCGGCGGATCCATCGGTGCGTCCGGCCGGACCATACACACGCCATGCTCGTTGGCCACGACCACCCACCGCGTCGGCGACAAGCGGTCGGGCGTGGCGACGACCGCGTCACGGATCTCCCCCAGGCCGCCGATGGACACCGTCTCGGCCCCTTCGGTCCGCACGACGAGCAACCGATCCTCGGCCACCAGCAGAACCGTCCCGGTCCGGTCATCTACCCGCAGCAGGCGCGGAGTTCCCTGGAGCGGTACGGTCCGGCGCAGCTTTCCCTGCCACAGCAGCAATTCCGTCCCCTCACCCGCCGAACGCAGCGCCGCTCGGAGCCGGCCGTCCGCCGACGCGTCCGTGGCCCCGAAGACCGTCTCCGTGTTCATGAGGCGGCGGCCCGTCAGCGGGTCCCGATCGGTGGACTTCACGGCGAGTTCGGCGAACACCGCGACCGGCACCCGAACCGACTCGTCGGTTCCCAGCTCCACCACGTGGCCCTGGGTCGTAGCCTCCCCCGGTCCCGCCAACTCGACCCGTACCCGTTCCCCGTCCGGGACTTCCAGCACCCGCGACCCCGGTGCCGGCGGGCGGCTGAGAGTCAGGCCGGCATCGTCCAGCCGCACCCCGAGTTCCGCGCGGCCCCGCACCGGCATCCGGGTCGCGGCCGCCCGTGCCGCCGCGACCCGGGCCGTTCCGTGCCGATCGACCACCCAGCCCGGCGGATCGACCGCCAGCCGGGCCGCCGCCGAGATCAGCAGCGTGCGGGCCGGTGCGGCGTCCTCGAGCACCCGGGGCAGCCTGGGCAGGAAGTGCACGAGCCAACGGGAGAGATCGTCGGCCGACGCGCCGTCGGGAGCACCGGCCGAGATCCCGGCGGCAAAGCCCGCCAGTTCGGCCTCTGTGTCCACCCACCGCTCACCGGCGTCGGCCAGCGCGAGTCGCGTGTAGCGCCGGACCAACTCCGGTGCCTCGCGCTGCATGTCCTCGGTCAGGGAGAGCACCGCCTTCCACTGCCGCCGGTCCCGCGACAAATCGTGCCGCAACCCGGCCGCGATCAGCGGATCGAGCACCACGGCCCGCGCGTCGGCGGACTCGATCAGCGGCGAGAACCAGAGGTCCGCCTCCAGCCCCGCCGCACTGTCCGGGACGAATGTCAGGCGCGCCCGCCGAACGAACGCCGGCGCGGCGTGCGGGGCCAGGCACAGGGCCCGGGCCAGCGTGTACAACGGCGGATCAGTCTCGGCCAGCCACCGCAGATAGCGCAACTCCGCCGATCCGTCGGGTTCGACGCCGTCCGGCGGGCTGTCGAGGTCCGGCGGGGCATCCTCGTCCGGCCGCGCGTCGCGGGCGGGTGCCGGGCGCGCGTCGAAGGGCTCGCGTGGACCTGTCATCGCCGCACCCCCTCCCCCGCCCGCCGAGTCTCCCGCCGCGCCGCGCGAATCGAGGTCCGCCGATCCAGCGGCACCATCGCCACGCGCCGGCGCAGCGCCCACGGATGCGCCCGCGCCTCGTACGGCGTCAGGCACACCACCGGACATCCGGCACGGCGTACCGCGTCGATCCAATCCCGCCACTCGGTCGAACCGGCCGCGGCGGCGGCACTGAACGGCAGCCTGCGCAGCCCCAGATCCGACACCAGCACCACAGGCGTACCCGCCGCCGGCGCCCGGTAGGCCACCGGCACACGGCGCCCGACCGCACGCACGCCGCGCCACGGGGTTCCCTGAAAGCGCAGCACCTCGACCCGGTCCCGCCCGACCACCGCATCCGCGAGTTGGCGCAACCACCGCTGGTCGAACCGGAACGGCCGCATGGACTCGCCCCCATCCAACAGGAGTTGTATGCCCAGCCGGGTGGTCGGCCGCGCTCGGAAGGGCAGCGTTCGGACCAGCCCGCGATCGGCCACCCCGCGCACCAGCGCACGTTCGTCCAATACGCGGCCGATCACGTCGGTCGACGTCGCCGCGAACATCACCCCCGGCGCCCAGCGCTCCGGCCACACCGGCTCGGGCGCGCCATCGCGCGAACCGGAGTCCAGCAACCGTTGTACGTCGACCCCATCCGATTCGGCCGCCACGACCAGGCCGGAACCCGGGCTCGGTTCACGCAGCACCAGCAACGAGCAGCCCCCGTCTGCCTCCCGCAGCGGCGGCAAGGGCGCGCTCACGACGGCAGGCGACTCGTCCCGCGTCCCGCCCGGCTCGTCGGGGTCCGCCGCCGGCGGAGTCCGGGCCGAAGTGCCCTCCGGCTGGCCCGAGTCGGCCGCCGTGGACAAGCCCAGCACCCGGGCGATCTCCATCGCCGTATCGACCTCGGTGACCTCCAGCGCGACGATCGCCCGGACCAGGTCGCCGAGATGGACCTGTCCCCGTCCGGCGCTCACCCGCGTGGCCTCGCGCTCCCTCGTCCCTTGCTCAGTGCGACCTCCACGACCAGGTCCCAGGTGCGGCTGCCCGCGGTGACGCCCAGTTCGTGGCACGCGCGCAGCGTGTCGAGGAACTCGGCCGTGCTCGGCCCCGGAGCCGACTCGGATTCGTTGGCGATCTTCAGCAGATGGTCGGCGACCTGCTCGGCCATGGATTCGTCGTAGGCGGCCCCGAGATGACCGCTCGCCACCTTCAACAGATGTGTGCGATCCGGGGCTTCGAGGGAGAGCAGGATGCAGCGGCGCACGAAGGGCGCGGGCAACTCCCGTTCGTTGTTGCTGGTGATCACCACCAGCGGCTCGGCCCCCGGGCGCGCGCGCACCTCCTCGCCGTCCGGGCCGGTGAAGCGCAGCGTGTCGAGCGGTACCAGCAGGCTGTTCGGCAGGTCCGGATCGGCCTTGTCGATCTCGTCGATCAGCACCACGGACAGCGGAGCGGGACCGGTGTGCCGGCCGTACACCGGCCCGTCCTCCGGCGCCTGCGCGGCCCGACCGGACATGGTGCGATATGGATCGAATGCCTTCCACAACACGCCCTGCGCGCAGTACGCGCCGATGGTCGGCGCGACCTCGCGGACCTGCGCGTCGTTGAGCCGACGGAGCGCGTCGAACCGCCACAGCAGGTCCTCGGGTTCGGTGCGCGCGGTGATCACCTCGGTGTGGCAGACCCGCCCCAGGTGACGCGCGACGTTCGGCGCGAGCGTGGACTTGCCCGACCCCGGAGGCCCGAAGACCAGCAACGGCCGCCGAGTCGCCAGCGCCACGTTGACCGCCAGCACGATGCGCTCGTCGTCGAACACGTACACGCCGTCGTCCGACGTCGTACCGCCGGCTCCGAACTCCGGTGCGGACGCGAGAGGAGGCTGCCGGAACGGGTCGAACGCCATGGTTTTGGACACGTCCCCAGTGTGCCGCCCGACCGGCTGCCTCGGTACGGATTCCGGCACAAGCGGGTGCGACCCGATCGCGGTTGGCTCCCGGTTCGATCCGGATTCGACCCCGATCCGGCCCGATCCGTCCCGGCGCGCCGGTCGATCCGGTGCGGGGACGGCGTGGGGAGTCCACCCGGATGGCACTGCGGCGGCGTCCGAGTCCCGTGGGCCCGGTGCCGAGTCCGTCGTCTGTCTGACAGGATCCGATGCCGTGCGGATATCTCCGATTCATCTCGACGCGGACACCGCCGGCGTGCTGCGTCGCGACCGACTCGTGATCGCGGGCGCGTTCGTGCTCACCGCCGGCGCGTTGTCGTGGCGGGTGGGCATCCAGGCGGTGCTGCCCGCCTTTCTGGCCTTCGTGTTGCTCGCCTCGGCACTCGTGGTGTGCGACGCCAGGCTGATGCGGCTCCCCGATCCGCTGACCCTGCCCGGCTATCCCGTGCTCGCCGCGCTGTTGCTCGCCCCGCTCGACGGGGACGCCTACCTGCGCGCGCTGTTCGCGATGGCCGCGGCGTACGCCCTGCACCTCGTGCTCGCGCTCTGCGGTCTGGGCATCGGCCTCGGCGACGCCAAGGCGGCCGGCCTGGTCGGCCTGGTGCTCGGCTGGCTGTCCTGGGCCGCGCTCGTCCAGGGGCTGGTCCTGGCGTACGTCTGCGTGGGCCTGTACGCGATCGCCCTCGCCGCGACCCGGCGCGCGGGTCGGGGCAGCGTAGTCCCGTTCGGCCCGTTCCTGCTCGGCGCGGCAGTACTGGTGATGCTGATTCGCGGGGCGTGACCGGGCCCGGGCACCAGGCCCGCCCGGTGCCCGATCCGGCGGGGGGGGGGGGGGGGGGGGGGGGGGGCGCCCCCCCCCGGGGGGGGGGGCCAAAACAGCCCCCGCCCCCCCCCCGGGGGGGGGGGCCGGGGCGCGGGGGGGGGGGGTTGTTGTTGTTTGGGTTCTCCCCGGGGGGCGCCGGGGCGGGGCCCCCCGGCCGCCCCGGGGCCCCGCGGGGGGGGGGGGGGGGGGGGGCCCCCCCCCCCCCCCCGCCGCCGGGTCAGTCGTCCAACAGGTCCCGCAGCAACTCCACGGTGAGCGGCTCCGGTTCCGCGCCCAGGCCGGCCAGCAATCCGTCCAACCGGTCGACGTAGTAGTCCAACTCGGCACGATCGCCGGTTATGTGCGTCGCCCGGAACATCGTGCGGTAGAGCATCTGCGACTCCGGGCACACCACCAGGCCGACCGAGCAGGCCCGCTTGGCGGCCTGCGGGTCGTGGTTGTCCAGGTGGTAGTCCGCCAGTCGGGCAGCCACGTCCACGATCTCGGCGATCATCTGCTGACGGAACGGCTCGGCCCAGACGTAGCGGCGCGGGCCCACCCCGTCGAACGGCGCGTCGCGCACTATGTCCAGCGCCCTCGCGTAGTCCATCGCCACCTCGTGGTTCCCGTACAGGCCGGGCGCCACCAACTCACGGAAGCGGAACCAGTCGCACGCGAAGCCCGGCCCGAAGGCATAGCCCCCGCCGCCGACCGCCGCCGGCAGGTGGCTCGTACCGTCCTGTCCGATGCCCACCCAGCGGCGCAGTTGGCTGATCGCCGAGTTGCGCGCGGTGGCGGTGACCCCCAGCGGCCACACGGCGGCGTCGAGTTCGGTCAGCGGACGGCCCGGGTGCAGCGCGATCCACGCGCCGAGTTCGGTGAGCCGTGCGCGTCGGCCGTGCTCGACCTCCTCGCCCACACCGATCAGATCGACCTGACCCAGGATCCGAATCTCCGGGTAGGTCGGCGCGAAGCCCTCCGAGGCCAGGCCCGGCGCGACCGGCGCCTCCGCCGGGAGCGCGGCGACCGGCGGCGCGACGTCCCACGTCGAACCCACCTCCGGGGCGTCCACCACGGCGGCCTCCGCCTCCGGCGCGACCACCAGGAACATCCCGGAGTCCTCGGCGGTCAGCCCCTCCTGGACGGTCGGGCCCTCCTGAACGGCCAGGCCCTCCTGGACCTGGCCCGGCGCACCCCAGTACTCGGCCGACGGCATCTCGACGCCGCCCGCGGGGGCATCCACCGTCGGGGGCACCGCGCGTGTCTGCTCGGCCGGCGCCGGAGCGGTCCGTCCGCGCTCGCCGCCCTGCATCAGGTCGACCTCGTCGTCCGGGCCCAGGACCTGGACCCCGGGGCCGGTGAGCACGTCGGCCCGAACGCCGCCGTGTCCGTTGGCGGCATGGGCCGGGTAGGCCGCGAAGGCGCCCTCCGGGGCCTCCTCGACATCCCACGGCACGGCTTGTTCTCCAGTGCTGGTCCGAGCCTCGATCGGCACTGCTGTTCCCTCGTCCGGGGCCTCTGCGGCCGCCACCGAGTCGGCCGGTGGTCCGGCATCCCCGGCGGATGCGTAGGGGTGATCCTCGGGATCGTCCACCCCTTCGAGTCCTATTTCGTCGTGTCCGGTGTCCTCGGGCGTCCGCTCGTCGACCAACGGATCGTGCGCATCGCGGTGTTCCGAAAACACAGGCGCTCCGAAAACCGGTTCGCCGAGTGTCGCGTCCGCCGGGTCCGCCGCCTCGGACACCGGAGTCCCGAGCGCGGCCACCTCGAATTCCATCGTCCCCGAAGCCGATTCCTGCCGGTCCGGCATGGCGTCGACGGCCTCCTGGGCGTTCGGTTCGGCGTACACCGACCCGGTACGGACCGACCCCTCGACGGCCGGCTCCTCGAAGGATGGCGCCACGGGCGCTTCGCCGCCATATGGCGGATGCGCGTACGGCGGTTCCACATAGGGCGGTTCGGCATATGACTGATCCGCGTACCCGGGCTCCGAGTCGGTCGATTCCCCGGCGCGCACGTCGGCCGCCGCCTTTGCTTCCTGCGCGGATTGCGGGTACGCCGCCGGCTCTGCCGGGTCGGTGCCGTCCGGACCGACCACCGGCGGCTGGAACAACTCCGGTTCGTAGGGGCGCTCGACCTCGTCGGGGGACTGCGCGTCGTACTCGTGCGGGTCCTCGGGCAGCCAGGGCAACGGCAGCGAACCGGTGTCCTCGGTCGATCCGAGCCGTCGTTCGATCCGCTCCGGAGGTGCCAACGGCCCACCGGGCAGCGGATATACGGCCGTGCCCCAGGATCCGGGACCCGAGCCCGCACCCGAGCCCGAACCGGCCCGCCCATCCCGACCCGACCCGCCCGTGGGTCGTCCGGGTGCGGCGAACGCCCGCTCGTCCGGCTCCGGATCGGTGGGATCCGGCTGGTAGTAGCCGGGTACCGGATCGGCCCCGGCATCGGCCTCGGTCGCGACGCCGCCGCCCACCCGGGCCGGCCGCTCCATGCCGCCGACCGCGGACCACGCGGCCGTGGACATGCTGCCGCCGACGGACGCGGCCCCCGCGTGTGCCGGTTCCGGCTCGCGTGCGGGACGCCGAACCGGGATCAACGGCTCTTCGGCGGGCACGCCGTCCAGATCCTTGGAGACGGTGAACATGCTCACCAGGGCCTGGTATTGCGGGTCTTCGAGCCGCTGCACGTGTACGTCCGTGTTGATCCGACTCGGCGTCACCACACCGGGGATCGTGGGCAGCCGGGTCACACCGAGCCCACTGAGCCAGGGCTCGGCGTGGATCGGCGCGATGATCGCGGCGGCCGCGCGCGGATAGGTGTTGGTCAACCGCTGGATGTGCGGGACGTGCGCCTCGGTCAGCGGCTCCAGGGACAGCACGATCTCCGGCGGCCAAGTGTCGGGCAGGATGCCCTTGGTACGGGCCTGGCGCGGCGAGGTGAGTTTGGCGTCGTCGAGCAGGCCGACCACCTCGTCGGACCAGGTCGCCAGGCGGCCCAGCGCCTCGTCCAGCGAGTAGGCGTAGCGCAGTTGTTGCCGACCCTCACGCTCCACGTCACGCAGTTCGCGACCGAAGCCGACCACGGTCACGCACAGGTCGTCGCTCCACACGTTGGAGAGCAGTTCGACCGCCAGCGCGCGCAGCACCGCGAGGTTGTCCTCGCCCGAGCCATCGGTCAGTCCGACCACGCCGAGCGATTCGAGGTCCACCAGCAGTTGCCTGCCGTCGTCGGTTTCGCCGAGCACGGCGAGCGCGGGGTAGGGCGCCGGGACGTTGGCCGCCGCGCTGCTGTGCAGCAACTCGGCGTCCGCCGGGCAGGTCCAGTGCATGTGGTCGCCGTGTACCGCCTCGAACGGATACAGCGGCGGTGACGGCGCGGCCAGGTGCAGTTCGAGTTGACGGTCGGTCAGCTGCACCGAGTCGATCAACGGCAGGGTGCGTCCGGTGTCCGACATCCGCGCGCACAACGTGCGGAGCGTGCGGTCGAACAGGTCGAGCGCGTCCGGGGTTTCGGTGGCGCGCAGTTGTTGTTCGAGGTCGGCGGCCTCCGGCGCCGGCATCGCGATCCGCCGGCCGTCCCGACGCACCGACTGCTGTAGTCGACGGCGCACCAGCAACGCGCCCAGCACCGCCGCGGCGCCCACCGCGCCCAACGCGATGGCGCCGACCGGCAGCGAACGCTCGTCTCCACCCGGGCTTGGCGCCTCGGCACGGCTCCCGGTGGGATTGGTGTTCTCCGCGTTCTGCTTCGGCGTCGGCGCCTGGCTCGGCTTGGCGGGAGCGCTCGGCACCATGATCGGGTCCTGCTTGGCGATCTGCGGCGGGGTTTCGACGAACGGCTTCTGCTGCTGTTGCGGGTGTTGTTGCTGTTGTGGCGCCTGCTGTTGCGGAGCTTGTTGTTGCGGAGCTTGCTGTTGCTGCGGCGCCTGCTGCTGAGGTGGTGCCTGCTGCGGCGGTTGTTGCTGTGGAGGCTGTTGCTGTGGAGGCTGTTGCTGGGGTGCCTGCGGCTGCTGGGCCTCGGTGCCTCCACCACCCGGGATGGACAGCGTCCAGCCGGGCTCGATCGCGTTCGGGTCGGTCAGGGCCGAACCGGTCGGCTGCGGCTTGTCCTTGTTCGCGGCGAAGATCTCGGGATAGCGGTCGCCGTCGCCCAGCAGTTCCTCGGCGATGTCCGACAACGTGTCGCCCGGCTTGACCGTGACCGTCTGCGGCAGCGCCTTCCGGTCGTCGCGCCGGTCCCCGGGTCCGTTGTCCGGCGCGTGCGCGGACTTGACCTCGGCGGGCGGCGCCGCGTTCGCGGGCAGCGTCAGCACCCAGCCCTCCTCGACATAGTCCGCCGAGTCGAACTTCTGCCCGTTGGCCATCACCTTGCCGTCGTTGAGCTTGGCGATCTCCGTCCAGCGTTTGCCGTCGCCCAGCCGCTCCTCGGCGATCGTCCACAACGAGTCGCCGCGCTGCACGGTGTGCGTGGGTCCGGCGCTCGTCCCGGGATCCTGTACCCGGACCGGGATCTCCTGCTCGACAGTGCGGCTCGGCGCGCTCGCGACACGCTCCGACGGATGCGGAGCCGCCTGTGCCTCGCCGGCCGCCAACGCGGTACCGGTGGGCAGCAGCAACATGATGCCGCCGATCAGCGCGCCGGCCGCCTTCTGGCTCCAGCCCAGACCGCGAATCCGCGGCGCGGACAACCCCCGTACCTGCGCCGGGATTTCCACCACGACGGAAATCGCGAAGCACAACCACGCGATCCACGCGATGATCGCGAGCGCGGCGATGAAGCCGCTCCCGTCGTCGGGCTCGGTGAGGATCTTGGTGACCTCGTCCAGTCCCGGCAGGCGGTGCGGCAACAACGTCGTGGTGGCCACGACGAGCAGCGCGGGCAGGCCGACCAGCAACGCGAGCAGGACGACGAGGCTGAGCAGGCCGCGTGCGAAGTCGAAGAGGAAGCGGCCGAGTCCACGGCGTCGGCCGCGGTCGTCGCGGCTGCGAGCGTGCGCCCGGGTACCGGGACCGGAGCCGGGACGAGGGCCTTGGGTAACGGTCACGGTGCGTCCTCCGGGGCTTGGATCCCATGGACGAGCCCGGCACGGGCATGGCCTCTAACGGTGACGGTGGAGACGCCGAAGAAGGCGGCCACCTTGGTCTTGTAGTGGAGCGTCACCCAGACGTCGACGTTGCGGCCGTCGGGTGTCACGGTGACGATGGCACCGGGATCGATGGACGCGAGGTAGTTGCGCGCCTCGCGCTTGGCGTCCTCGCTCGGCACCACGATCGCGGTGCCCGGAATGGCCTTGGTGGGGTCGATTGCCTGCCCTGCGGCGCGGGCGGCCTCCTGCGCGAACGCGTCGGCCCTGGAATCCGTACGCAGCTTGCCGCCGCCGTCCAGGACCAGCCCGACAAGCAGGATGATCACGGCCATCATGATCGCGAGCATGATGGCCAACGAGCCCCGGTCCCGGGGGCCGCCGGTGACGCCCTCGGCGTACGCGTGAACACGCCGGCGGGTCGTCACTTCGTCCTCTCCCGGTAGGTGTCGATCACCGAGGTGAAGCTGCCCCGCATCGTCTTCGACCCGGGGATGCCGGGGAACGCGATGTCGGACAGCGACACGTTGCAGGTGACGGTGACGGTGACGGTCGCCGCCGTACCGACCGCGGCGCTGAAGCCGTCGACGTTCACGTCGACCGTGCGCCGACTCCTGGGGCAGCCGACCCCCTCCTGCCGCAGCGATCTCTCCACGGCCTCCTCCGCCAGACCCTTCGCGTCACTTCCGTCGCGCGAGATCGACGCCTCCCGCGCGCCCGCCTTCGCCGCCGCGTCCACCCCGTTGCCGGCCACCGAGATCCGCCCGAAGGCGATGACCAGACACAGGAACGCGATCAACACCGGCGCAAGTACCGCTGCCTCCAGGGCGAACGACCCCTCGTCCGCCCGCAGGCTCCCCCTGTACACCCTCGCCCCCCGGATCCTCATCGGCCCGCTGTCGTCCACCGCTCGACGACGCCGTCCGCGTGCTGCGTGATGGTCAGACTCCCGATCCCCGGCACGACCGACAACGACGTACCGCTGACGGTCACCCTGATCCGCACGTCTCCCTCGCGCTTCGGAATCACCTTCAGGTCTTTGAGCATTCCCCCGCTGAGGTCCTTCGCCACATCCCGCCCCCGCTGTTCCGCGGCCGGGATGTCGCCATTGCGACGCCGCGCCTCCTCGACGCTCTCCTTGGCGACCTGCATCGCGACCTCGCGCGCGTACCACCACAGGCAGCCCTGGATCACCGCGAGCAGGACCAGGATGAACATCGGGAAGACGATCGCCATGGTGATGGACATGCCACCACGATCCGGCCCGCCTGCCTTGCGCAGACGGCGCCGGATCGCGTCGTAGGGGTGGCCGTGTGGCACCTTGCTCACGAAGACGTGGTCCGAATCGCTAGTCGGCGTTGGGTACCGGCTCCTGGTACTTGTCGTCGGACTTCTTCAGCCCATCCTGGTATTTCTTGTACATGGTGTAGATCACCGCCGCGACGCTGACCGCGGCCACCATCAGCACCGCGACGATGATCGCCGTCTCGATGCTGACCGCTCCGTGGTCGCGCTCCTTGCGCAGCCGCCGGTAGCGGTCCACCACACCGCCCGTGACGATCAACACGAAGGCGATCGGGGCGGGGGCCAGTTTGTGTACGGCGGTCTCCACGCGATCGAGCACCGCGGGGGACGAGGAACCGATCTGCATTGCCTGTACTCCTTCCGGAGAACGGCTCGGGGTCCGAGGCTGGTTCATACCGAGAAGCTGATTCGTGCCGAGAAACTGATTCGTACCAAGAGGCTGATTCGCGCCAAGGCGCCAATTCGTACCTCGAAGCTGGTTCATACCGAGAACATCCGGGATATCGCCGGGAATCCGAGCAGGATCCCCATGATCACCACGAGCATGGTCCCGGGTACGGTGAGCCGTTCCGAGTCCGCGTTCGCCTGTTCGTGCTCGTTCGCGAGGAGTTCGACGCGCAATGACTGCGACCTGGCCCGCAACGTGCCGTACACCGCAGCACCTTCGGTACCGGCCATCTCGATGATGTCGGCCACGTCCGCGAGTTCGGGGAGGTCGAGGTCCTTGGCCAGATCGCGCAGTCCGTCCCAGGGGTCGGCGCTGCCCACCCGGGCCCGCGCCAACGCGTCCTGGATGCGGACGAACGCCCAACCGTCGCCCACCGCCGCGGCCCGCTCCAGCGCCTCGGCCGGGCCCGCGTCCCCGGCGCGGCCGAGCGCGACCAGGTCCAGATAGGCGGCGGCCGCGTGCTGGAACTCGATCCGGGCGAACTTGGCCTGGTCGCGCAGCGCGAAGTCCGGGATGAACCACATCCCCGCCGCCACCGCCAGGGACAGGAACAGCGGTACGTAGAAGGCCACTCCGATACCTGTTGCCACCAGCACCGCGGAAAGCATCGCGGGCAGCAGCAGGCCGAGCAGGGCAAGCAACGCCTTCGTGCGCACGAACTGGGCGACCGTCTCGCCGACCAGGTCGAGTTCGCGGTGCGGCACCCGAAAGCCCGGGACCCTGCGGGCCAGCGCGACGAGTTGGTCGTCGTACTTGCTGCCGGTCTGCTCGGTGCGCCGCTTGGGCGCTCCGGAGAGCCGATGCAACGCGTTGCCCAGGTCCGGTGGCGCGGGCCACAGTTCACGCACGAGCAGCGCGGCGCCCGCACCCAGCACGCAGCCGCTGACGATCATCACGGGTGGGATCACGACCACTCACCCCGCAACACGGGGGCGGTGTGCACGCCGTCCGCCTGTTGTACGTCCACGGCTTGCGCGGCCTTGACCACGCTGCGCGGGTCGGCGACCAGGAACCGTGGCTTGACCCGGTCCGTGGCCAGCGCCCGCATCCACA
Organism: Embleya sp. NPDC127516; assembly: GCF_044765325.1. Taxonomy (NCBI): domain Bacteria; kingdom Bacillati; phylum Actinomycetota; class Actinomycetes; order Kitasatosporales; family Streptomycetaceae; genus Embleya; species Embleya sp. NPDC127516. The sequence goes on from NZ_JBIWJT010000001.1 coordinate 23,013, forward strand.
TCAGGGTGCCGACGTAAGCCATCGCCATCAGCAGCAGGACCAGTTGCCCCATCGCCGTCCCGTACGGCTCCGCGTAGTCGCGGTTGATCACCACGACCAGCCCGGTCACCGCGAGCGTGATGTAGGTGATCCAGCGCACCGCCATCCGGGCCCCGGCCCGGTCCGCCTCGATCGCCCGACGCTGGCGCACCTCTTCGCGCACCGTCGTGGCCAGGTCCTTGAGCGCCATCGCCAAGCCGGGCCCGCGATCCGAGGCGCGCAGAATCAGCGCCGCCGCGATCTTGTCCGCCGTGGCGTCGCCGAGGTCGGCGGCGAACGCGCGCAGCGCCTCGTCCGGACGCCACCGTGACTGCAAACGGCTGACCAGATCGCCGACTTCCTCGACGATCGGCTCCGGGCAGGTCGCCCGCGAGGTGAGGATCGCGTTCTCCAGGCCTGCGCCCAATTCGATCAGGTCGGCGATCCGCCGGGTCCACTCGGCGAGCGCGTCCAGGCGGTTGATGATGGTGCGATCGCTCTTGGTCGGCGCGAGCAGCCACGGCAGCCCGCTGAACGCGGCGATCACGAGCAGCCCGGCCACCAGGAATCCGGTGAACAACCAGACCAGGGCCGCCGCCGCGATGCCGATGCCAAGGCGGATCCGGCGCGCGGTGCGCTGTCGGGCGCTCACCGGGCCCGACCGCAACCGCCTTACCGCCAACTCCAGCCGTCCGGGCGGCTTGGGCGTCGGATCGTCGTAGGTGCCGACGATGCCGACCACCAGACCGATCAGACCGCCGACCAGCAGGCATCCGCACACCGCGACCAACAGCGCGTCTCCCATGCCCGTCACCCGACCTGATGCAGCTTGAGCTGCAACGGACGCCAGCCGTGCGGCTCGTCCAACAGGTGCGGGCTGAAACCGGCCCGGATCAGGTCCGGCATGTCCGAGGGGTACATCCGGGCCACACCACGCGGATCGTCGCTGGTCGGCGCGAAGATCGTGTTCACGGCCGGGCGGCGGTGCTCGCCCATCCCGGTCACCTCCAGGACGTGCGAGACGAAACGATGCCGCTTCCCGCCGATCGCCGTCTCGTCGATCATCCGCACGAAGACGACGTAGTCGACGGCGTTCGAGGCGAGCCGGTACGCCAGTTCGGGACTCATGTGCGCGCCGTACTCCAGGCAGAGTTCGGCGATCCGGTCGAAGATCATGTCCGGCTCGCGCACGTGCAGCGTGCACATCGAGCCGCCCTCGCCGTTGGTCATCACCCGCAACATCGGCACGATCTCGCTGGAGCGAACCTCACCGACGATCATCCGGGACAGCGACATGCGCAGTGCGGACGGGATCAGTTCGCCGATGGTCAACTCGCCCGCCGACTTGCCGTCGATGCCGCGTTCGCCGTTGCCCTCCCGGGCCTCGATCGCGACCACCTGGCGCAGGTGCCCCAACTCGTGCAGGAACAGTTCGAGTTCGGTCTCGAAGGTACCGATCCGCTCGTCCCGGGGGATCTCGTGGGACAGCGCGCGCAACAACGACGTCTTGCCCACGCCCTGGGTCCCGCAGATGATCAGGTTCTTCTTCGCGCGAACCAGCGAGCCCAGGAACGCGGCCAGGGTCCGGTCCAGCGTGCCCAGGCCGATCAGTTCGGCCAGGCGTACGTCGCGCACCCGGTGCCGACGGATCGTCACATAGGTGTGCGGGGTGACCTCGGTGATCGCCTGGAGGCGCGAGCCGTCCGGCAGCCGCAGAGCCAGCGTGGGTTGCGCGGTGGACAGGGTGCGTTCACCGCTGCCGTGCCGCCGGGCCAGGTCGCGGAGCAACTCGCGTAGTTCGTCGTCCGAGGAGGTCAGCGGCGGTACCTGCACACGCGGCCGGTCGGCGTAGTCGACCCAGACCGTGTCGTAGCCGTTGACCAGGATGTTCTCCACGGCCGGGTCGGTCAGATACGGCTCCAACGGCCCGGCCCGGAACAGCCAGTCCCACACCGCCCGGGCCATCGCCCGGTCCTCGGCGGGGGTGGTGGAGATGCCGCGCTCGCGTGCGGTGACGTCGGCCCATTCGGCGACGACCTGGGCGACGATCGCCCGGCCGCGCTGCTCGCGGTCCCCGTTGGTCATCCCGGGCGACATCTTGTCGAACTCGTGCAGTTGTTCGGCCGCGCGGTCCTTGAGTATCCGCACCACGGCCGGGTCCACCACGGGTTCGCCGGACGGGTTCCGGGGCGGCTTGACGGCCCCGGTCGTCGGGGACGGCGCGCCGGCCGGGGGACGGCGGCTGACCGTGCCGACTCCGCTCGCACTCACGCTCGCGGTCGGCGGCACGGTGAACATGCCGTCCCGGGTGTCCGGGTGCCGGACCGCGCCGTTCATGCGCGCGTGCGGGTGGGCCGGCGGAACCGGCGTTCCGTTGGCGGGCGTCGGCGGCGGGATGTGCCCGACGGCGGGGGTCAGCGAGCCCGCGCCCGCCGACCACGTGGGCGCGGGGCCCGCGTCGGGGTCGCCCGGTGCGCTGCGCTGGAAGCCCTCCGGCCAGGTACGCAACGGCGGGGCCGGCGGCGCGTAGAGCACGTCCTCGGCCTCCGGGATCCCGGGCACGACGTGCATGTGCGGGCGGTAGCCGGGCTCGGCGGGTGGTTCCGGTTCCGGTTCGGGTTTGTTGTGCGGATCCGGGTGCAGGGGCCGCGCGTTATCGAACATGACCCGCCTCCTCGCCGGCCGGCCGGTGCGCCGGTTCGGCCTCGGGTCGGACCTCGGAGTCCGCCGGTCGACGGATGTACGCGGCCGCCTGCGCCCAGCCGTCGCTCGGCATGGGCGCCTCGGGCCCGGACGGCAGTTCGCCGCCGCCGCTCGGCCGGGGCGCCAACCGCATCCGGCGCTGCTCGGCCAACGCGAGGGCGGCCTCCGCCGTGCTGCGTGCGGCACGCATGAACCTCGAACGCAGGAAACGCTTTCCGGTATCGCCCTCACCGTCGGAGAGCACCCGTGCGCGCTCGGGATCGAACGGCAACAGGCCCAGGACGGGCGTCTCCAGGTGCTTGCCGATCTCCTGGCGCGAGTAGCGACCCTGCTCGATCACCACGAGGGCGATCGAATCCGAGCCGGTCCCGTGCGTGTCGAGATCGTTGCGCAGCGCGACCAGCCGCGGATGCGCCTGGGCCAGCGAGGGCAACGTCCCGCGCACGACGGGCAGTACCAGGTCGGCCCGGCGCGCGGCGATCGCCGAGGCGCCGGTGGTGCCGCGCCGGCCGAGGTCGATGATCACGTCGTGCGGGATCTGCTGGCTGCCCAGGCCGGCCGCGAGCTGCGAGATCGGATCCCACGTATAGGCCAGGCCGGAGGCCTGCGTGGGGTCGACGAGGCCGGGCAGCAACAGCCGTTCGCGGCGGCCGTCGGACAGGTCCACCAGTTGCCGGAAGAACGCGTCGACCAGGTTTCCCTGACGATGCGCCACCCCCAGTTGGTGCAGGCCGTATTCGGCCGAAACCCGCCCCTGGAGCGCACCGGCGAGAATCGAACCCCCGTCCGGATCGGCCTCGATCAGGATCACCCGACGGCCGGCCGGCAGCGGCCAGGTGAGCAGGAGCGCGAGCGCGGTCGAGGTGGCACCGGGCGCGCCCGCGCCACCGGTGACCGCGACGACGGTCATGGGGCCCCTCCGGTCCTGGCCGGCGCCGCGTCCGCGTTGCCCGTGTTCAGCACGACGATGGAGAACCTGCCCTCGGACACCTGGAGAGCCAGCACGGGACCGTCCTTGGCGGGTACCGCCACGTCCAGGACGGACTTGCCGGAGCCGGAGTTCGGGTCGCCCGTACTGGAGCGGATCACCGTGGCCGCGATGGTGCTCGGTTGCGCGGGCGCGGAGTTGGCGGGGCCGCCCGCTCCGGGGAGTGCCGTCACCACCAGGATCCGGGTGCCGGGTGTGACCCGCTGCACCGGCATCCTGGTCGCGTCCACGGCGATCGGGACCAGCGTCTCACCGGGCTGGATCGCGATCCGCTCGGTGACCTGATCCGAGGTCAGCAGTGTGCCCGCGCGCAGCTCGACCGCCGCGCGTTTGCCCACGATGGCGGCCTTGGAGCCGGAGCCGATCGGACGAAGTCCCGGCGCGTCGTTGATCTCCACGACCCGCAGGTCCTCGGCGGAGATGGTCTGGCCGTAGGGCACGGTGCGGGCGACCGCGAGCACGGGCACCCGTTGGTCGCCCATCTGATAGAACGCCGCCGAGCCGAGTCCACCGGCCGCGATCAGCGCGACCGAGAGCGCGATGAGCGCCGGCCGCCGGCGTCTGGCGCCGAGGCTGCGCGTAGGCGTCACCGGCATCGCACCGGCGGTCGCGCCCTGCGACACGACGCCGTTCCCCGATGGCCGTTCCGTAGCTGCCTTCACCACCGGCTCCGCCCCCTTGCTCTGCCGGGTCCACCCAGGTTCCGCGCGGACCGTGATCCACTTCGGAGCTACCGCTCGTATCTTCCACCACACACACTGTCAGGTGAATGGTGAACCGCCCGAAAACAGCCGCCGAAGTCGATCATTCGAAGCTTTCCGGTACGACTTCCGACCACGTCAACCAGCACGATCGGGGACGCCATGTGACGAACCCGACCCCACCCAAGATCACGGGCAAGCATCTCGTTCCGGACACCGAACGGGCCCCACGATGGTCCCGAAACGAGGCGCTCCGCAAGCACTTTCGGGCAATTGTTGGCCGGCCGAGTTCTGCGCGCTCCGTGATCGCCCGAACGTGATAACGCACCGCCGGTCCGACGCTTCGAACCGTACTCGACACGCTGTGTGCGCTTGCTCGGGCCCCCTCGACGAATCCGACGAACGGGTGGAAGTGTCGCCAAGTCGCCTGGGGGACTGGCAGGGTGGGCAGTTCGGGCCAGCGAGGTGCCTGCGACCGGGGCATGGGCCGCTGTCGGACTGCCTCGGGCCCCGCCCCGGACAGCGTGCTCGGGTCCTGCGGCCGGACGTCGACCTCAACTCCTGCGGCGGAGGGCCCTCACCGGGAGCCGACCCGGGCGGGGCAGTGCGCTCGTCCTGGGCCGGGACGGCTTGCCGGGAGCGGGTTCGAGATGCCAGCGGGCGCACACCGCGGCGACGGTGGTCACGATCTGGGCCAGGAACAGGTGTTCGCCGATGCACCGGTGCACACCCGCCCCGAACGGCATGTACACACCGCGCACCTGCCCGCGATAGCCGGGTTCGGTCCACCGGTCCGGGTCGAAGCACTCGGGTTGCGGGAACAGCCCGGGATCGCGGTGCAGCGCGTGGTGGCTGTACAACACGTCGCTTCCGCGCGGGATGTGATGTCCCATCACGTCCACGTCGCGATTGGCCCGGCGCACCACCAGCCACGGCGCGTACAACCGGAGCGTCTCGTCGACAACACACCTTGTATATACGAGAGCACCGATGTTCTCGGCGGTCACCGGCCCGCCGGAGAGCACCTCGTCGAGCTCCGCGTGCAGGCGTTTGCGAACGTCCTCGTGCCGGCCGATCTCGTGAAACACCCACGAAAGGGTGGCGTTGGTGTTGTCGTTGCCGGCGATCAGCATCGACACGACTTCGTCGCGCACCAGTTCGGGCGCCATGTCCATGCGGGCGAACTCGCCCAGGAGACCCTCCCCCGCGCCCGCGTCCACGGCGGAGGCGATCGCCTCGCGCAGCCGCCGGCCGGTCTCTGCGAAGCGCCGGTTGCCAGGAGTGGGCAACTGCCGGGCCCACTCCGGCAACACGGTGCGGGTGAACACCTCCTGGATGAACACCGGCAACGACCGCCGCACCTCGGTCACCGCCGCGTCGGCCGCCGGGTTCTCTCCGAAGATCAACCGGCCCAGCGTGCCGAGCCCGAGTTCGCTCATCTCCCGATCGAGAGCGAGCGTGGCCCCGGGCAACCATTGCGCACTCGCCTCCTCGGCCTGGCGGCGGATCAGCTCGACGTACCCGCCGATCCGCGAGCGCTGGAACGCGGGTTGCAGGGTCCGCCGTTGGCTGCGGTGCAACGGCCCGTCCGACGCGGCCAGGCCGTCGCCGATGTGCAACCGGGCCTGCTTGAAGAAGCCGTCCCGCTCGATCGTGTCCGCGTGTTCGACCAGCACACAACGAACCAGGGCCGGGTCGTTGAGGACGTACAGCTCCTTCGGCCCGACCCGGATCCGCACGATCGGCCCGTGAGCCCGCAGCGAGGACACGAAGTCCCAGCGGTCACGCAGCAGCGCCGGGGTGTGGCCGAGCAACGGAATTGCACCCGGGGCGATCGGGACCACGCTGCGACTCCTTGACCTGGGGCCGGCTCCCGACTCGAGGTTCGGGGCTCGGTGGGGTTCGAGCTCGACCACGGGCATGGGTCACCCGCGACGATTCAGGTTCTACCACGCGACCCGCGGGGCGGTCGGGGCAGTGCGCGGGAGGTGCCGGGAGGCGTACCCGAGGCGGCCGTAGGCACCGGCGGTGACACGGGCCTCGGGGGAGAGGTCGCCTCCCGCCACGCTCGGGGCGGCCGGGCGGGAGTCCCGGTCCACGTACGGCTTCCCGGTCGTGACCACACCGGCCCGGCCCGGCACGACCACGCGGGGCTTGCCCGGCACGGGCGTGCCGGCGGTCCTCGGCCCGACCACCCCGAAGCCGTCCGCCGTGGAACGCTTCGGTGTGGATCGAGCCGGCGTGGGTCCGCCCGGTCGTGTGGCTCCGTCGGCTTCGACCGTCGGTGGGGTGCCGGACCGATCGCGGGCCTCGACCGAGATCACCGACGCCGGTTCCGGTCGCGGCTCCCCGGTTCCCGACGCGGGCGCGATGCCGCCCCAGGCGCCCAGCGCGATGCCGACGGTCGCGAGCACCCCGGCGGCGGGACCCGCGCGGCGGATCCCCCGGCCGGGCGCCCGATCTTGACGATTGATCACGTACGTACCCCTTCGCTGGACGCCGGACCCCGATCGGGTCCCGAAGCTTGCACAGAGGAGTACGCCTCCCGACCGACCCACGTTGCACCGTCCGCCCGCCCCGGGTGCGTGCGAAACATCTCGGCGTCGTCGTGCAACCCGAGGCCGTCGAAGCACGTATCCCCTGGATGACCGACCCCTCGAAACGCGGGCAGACAGGCCGCCGGCAACACCCGGGCGCCGCCTGCCCGAACCGAGGGTCCAGCAAGGAGGAGACCACGGTGCGCGACCCCCGCGACCACTCCCCGGCCACTTCGCTGCCGACCGCGTGAGGGAGGCCACCCGTGAACGGGAGTTCCGCGAGTACGCCGAGGCCCGCCAGGCCCAGCTTCGCCGTTCGGCCTATCTGCTGTGCGGCGACTGGTACGAGGCGCAGGACCTCACCCAGACCACGTTGATGAAGATGTACACGGCCTGGGGCCGGCTGCGCCGCGACGGCAGCGTCGACGCGTACGCCCGCGTCGTGATGACGCGAACCTACATCGACCAGCACCGCAAGGGCCGTTGGCGGGAGGAGCCGGTCGACGAGCTCCCACACCAGCCTTGCGAGGAACTCTCGTCGCCGGATCTGCGGCTGACCCTGCGGGCGGCGCTGCTGCGGCTGCCGCCGCGCTACCGGGCCGTTCTCGTGCTGCGATTCTGGGAGGACTGGAGTGTCGAACAGACGGCCGAGGCCTTGCGGATCAGCACCGGAACGGTCAAGAGCCAGAGCGCGCGCGGCCTGAACCGACTGCGCGAACTCGTCGGCGAGCACATGTGGGAGCTGTCCGAACGGTGAGCCGGCCATGAATGATCACGACCTGTTCGAACTGATCCTCGATCAGCCCGAGCCCGACTTCCCGAGCGTGGTGGACGCCGCCGTCGCGGACGGCAAGCGGGTCCGCCGACGCCGCCGACTCGCCGTGCCGGCCGCCGGGGTGGCCGTACTGGCGATCATCATCGGCGCGGGGATGTTTTTGGTCCCCTCGCATCAGGCGAGCGTGGGGCCGGCGGCGCCCGTGCCGCCGGCGACGAGCCGGGTGTCGACTCCGACGATGCCGTCGAGCCCACCGTCTTTGCGGACTTCGCCGACGTCGCCGTCTGCGCCCACCTTGCCGACTCGGCCGACTTGGCCGCCGTCGATCTCCTCGGCCCCGTCGACGCAGTCGATGCCGTCCGGACCCGAGGCGACGGTGCCGCCGCTCGACGCGGCCGGGCCGGCGCAGGAGGACGCGACGCGCAAGCAGGAGAGCGCTCGACCGGAATCGGGAGCCGTGGAGCCGGAGTCGAACAAACCGACCCGGGCGACGACCCCGCTCGAAGACGCCGGGGCGGTCAGGTGCATGCCCGCCAGAACGGGCAAATGCACTCCACCCGACTGAAATTGACGGATTGTCACGCGCGAGACACATCGATCGTCATGCGCCGATCACATCGCGATCGCACGCTCGGCCCCTAATCTGATCCCGGATCATTTCGTCCGGAGGGAAGAGAGGCCCGGCGTGAACAGCACGGACCCGTGGACCGTGGATCGCATCGCCCACGCACTCCCGCACCCCGAAGCCCGCCACGAATTCCTGCGGTTGGTACACCTGACGCCGATCGGCGACCTGCCCGGGCTGCTGGCCCGCTATACCCACGCCGCGGAAGAGCTGATCGCCGGTCTCCCGCACGCGCGCGCCCTCGCGGCGCAGGTCCGGGCCACCGGCAAGGACCCGGATCTCGACGAAGTGGACGAGGAGATCGTCCGCAAGTGGATCGCACGCGGCCGAGCGCAAAGCAGTGCCGCGTGACGTGGCGCCCGAGGATCGGCATCGAACACCAAGAGGTCATCGACCGCTTCCCCGAGACCACGCTGAACCACTGGGGAATGCTGCTCTACAAGCTGGTCTGTGACCCGTACACGGCCACCGTCCGCTACGGCGAGGACGACCGCATCGTCCGCACCGCGGCCGCGGGGCCCTTGATCGTGGTGGTCCTGCTCAACGAAGGGACGACAACCGTCACCGTGCTGCAGGTCGTACACCTGGGTTGACCCGGTGCTTCCCGCCGCCCGGCACGCAGTAGTGGTCGGCCACCTCGCCCATCACGCCTGCGTGCCGCTGGCGGCGGACCGACGGGTCGCCGGAACGGCCATCATGGTTCGCGCGCTTGGCGTGCTTGGCCTCGGGGTCGAGTACCCGACAGACCTTGCGGACCTGCGGGTGCTGCCCGGGAATCGCGTACGCGGACGCCACTCCGGCAAAGGCGAGACCGAAACATGCCACAACCATGATCACTGTCTTACGGATCCTGCTCATTCGGCAGAAGATAGCGGAGCCGGCGCCGGCACACTAACCGCCTCCGGAATCGCAGATCACCGGGCCGAGACCGAATGGTCACCGCTTCCCCGGTTGGCGTGGTGGTCGACGGCGGTGGTCGGCAACGGTGGTGGTCGGCGACCATCGGTGCCGGTCGGCTTCGGTCGGCTCCGGTCGGGTCCGGTCCGGTCCGGTCCGGTCGAACGAATGCCGCAGAACCTCGACGGTGCTCCGGGTGCGGCCGGGGGCCGTCGTCTTGCCATCGACTGTTTTCCCGGCAGTCATCTTTTCTTGCAATCACCTTCTGGTCGACGAGTAGGCCCGAACCGAATGTGACCCGACTCGGATCCACGTGGGGCCGCCGGCACGGCATCGCGCTGGGCCGGGCCGGGCACGTTGGGTTGGGTTGGTTGGGTCGGGCCGGGCCGGTTGGGTCAGGCCGGATTGAGTCGGGCCGGGCCGGATTGAGTCGGGCCGGCCCGGGTCGGATTGAGTCGGGTCGGCCCGGGTCGGATTGAGTCGGGTCGGATCCCGTTGTGTTGGGTCGGGTCCCGTCGCGTTGCTCGGGTCGCGTCGGGTCGGTCGTGCCGGTCACCGGACGGACGGCTCGGCACAGGAGCCGTGTGCCGTGTGCCTCCCGCCGCGCCCACTCGCATGAGTCCTCCAAAACACGGTGGTGTGGCATCCGGGGTCTACCACGGCCCTCCAAACCCCCGCGGCCAACACCTGCCATCACCCACACGGCCCCGCACCCACCGAACGTCCGACAACCCGACCCCCCGACCCCAACGCCCGCACGGACAAGGGCGATCCCAACCACCCGGAGCCCACCCGAGCCACCCACCACGCCACTCCCCCATCCAGTCGGGTGGTTGACGGGTCTCCCCTCCGCCTAAGCTGCCGCCGCTCCGCCGTCGGCAGCCAACGGAGGGATCCCGCATGCCCCGAACCCCCGCCCACGCCAAGCTCCGCGGCCGGGCCATAGTCCTGCTGGTCGGCGTTCCGGCGATCGCGCTGCACGACCTCTTCACCTTCCTCGGCATCAACGGCAACGACGCGTGGCTGGCCACCGCTGCCTCGGTGGCCATCCTGTGCGCGATCGCGCACCTCGCCAACTCGGCCCTCGACCACCACGCCGAAAACCCGGACGACCGCGACCTCGAACTCCAGATCGCCGACCTCTGCCGCCGCGACGGCCTCCTCGCCGTCCAAGTCGCCCCGGACGCCAACGTCAAGGCCTACCTCCCCAACGGCAGCCTGGTCCTGATCCGCTGCGGCTCCGCCGACCACGAGACCCACCCCCTGGACCTCCACGACTTCATCGGCACGGCCCACCACAACCACCAGGCCGACATCCCGGTCTTCGTCGCCCTCCACGGATTCACCACAGAGGCCCGCCGGTTCGCCCGCCACCACGGCATCGTCCTGCTCGACCGCCCACGCCTGTGGCAATGGCAACAGGGCCACGGCCTGAGCACCCTCGTCGGCACCACCCACTGACAACCCCAACCCATTCCGGCCACCCACCGAACCGGCCCGGACCTGCGCACCCACCCGCGACCACGCATGATCACGCGATAGCCACCGATTTGCCCCCAACGCGTGGCGCAATCCCACTACGTGCAGTGATCTCCCTAAGACGCTTACGGCTCACCCGATCAAGTGCAATGATGCTTCGTCAGATCACCGTTGAGCACCGAACTCCGAAGATCGCAACTGCGGGGGTGGCAGTTTTGGCCGGACCCAAGAAGACCCCAATCCCGGCAACCCTCCTGGCAGGCATAGCCACACTCACCCTCCTGGCAAGCACCACAGCCTGCTCCTCCGACAAAAAACCCAATACCCCCAAAATCAACCAACCCGCCCCCAAAACCGCCGCGGCCCCCCTCCCTGCACCCCAACAATCGTCGGCGGCACCGCCAGCGCCACCGATCAGCGCTGCCGAGGGAAAGGGGATCTCCCAGAGATACTTCGACCTGAGCAAGCAGGCCACGTCGTCTCACGATGTCAAAGCGCTGGAGGCCATCGAGACCGGCGCCATGCTTGAAGTCTCCAAAGCACGGCAGGAACGAATCCTCAAATATGGCGACAACGTTGCGAGCAGTGAGGAGAAAGCCGCCAATGACGACATCCAAGTCGTCACCCCCCAAGGAGCGCCGAATGCCGAGGATCGGTGGCTTCTCGCAGTCGGCCGTCAATCACTGAGCGGTAAATCCAGGACTTCCGTCGGAGTACTGCGCCAAGCCCAGGGCTCAGGCCCCTGGAAAATGGCCTTCCTTGCCTATACCGGCATCGATCAGAAGATTCCCGAAGTTGCACAGATAGCCACCTTGGACGGCACCGCAAATATTGCAGAAAAGAACACCGATTACGGCGAGGACATCTGTCGAAATTTTACTTCGTACATGAATGGCGAATCGAACCCCTCCACGAGTTGGGGGCCTAGAACAAAGTCCGCCCGGCAGATTGCGGATCAGAACAAACAAGGAATGGTTCCGCTGACCGCCGGCGGAACTGTGGCGGCCAAAACCGAGCCCGTGGCAGACGGTCGCATGCCGGCCTGGAAAACCACTGACGGCGACAAGCTGGTGACATGCACAACAAAGACCACGTCTCACCTGACGCCCGGCCCGTCCGGAGTAATTACAGTCACCCGCAGCGAAGGCCTCCAAAATCTCAACGGCAAGACCACTAAATGGAAAACATTGGATCTGACCACGGTAAATATGGTGGTCTTCAAGGTACCGACCACTGGAGGATCCCCAGTGGATATAGTCGCAGAATCGTACCGCGCGCTTTCAGGTGACGGGATCCCTGCCTAGAAATCGGATCGCCGGCAAAGGAAGTGTTCCGCCAGGCACATCATCCAGGGAGGCCTCATGACAACTTCGCGACTGACCAAGGGAGCTATCCTGGGGTGCACTGTCGGCCTCACCGTCGCCCTCGTCTCTCTTCCGTCAGCCTCTGCGGACGTCAACGAGTGCGGGGACCTCATCATCTGCATCGAGATCCCGACAACCGGGGGATCCGGGTCCGGTGGTGGATCCGGAGGGTCGACCGGAGGTGGAGCCACGGGGGGCGGCTCGGGACCGACCAACCCCTTCCCGGACCCTGGCGCGGGCGGAATTGCCGGCGCCACCACTGGAAACGCCACGACAGGAGGCGGCGGTGCCAATGCTCCGACGGCCGCCCAAGTGGCGGCCCTTGCTCTCGCTCAACTTGAACTACGCAAACCCAAAGTATTCATGACGCCCAACGAGGGAAATCTGGGTCTCGTTGGACTCCCGGTCTGGCTCTGGATCGATACGTCGGACCCTCATCGGTGGTCTCCGAACGGAATCAGCAAGACCCTCAAGGTAGGCGACGTCGAAGTTACCGTGACGGCCTACTCCACCAGCGTAACGTGGGACATGGGGGACGGAAACAGCAAGACCTGCCACAACCCCGGAGTGCCGTACACGCCTTCGGCCGGGAACACTGCATCACCCGCCTGCGGTTACAAATACACCAAAACCTCCGCAGGAAAGACGGCGAATAAGTACACCATCAATGCGACGGTGAACTGGAAGGCCTTCTACGTCGACGCGCAGGGCAGGCACGAACTATCCGATATGGCGGGCGCATCCTCGACCACAGCTCGAGTGGGCGAGCTTCAAGTCATGAACTGAAGCTGGCTGACTCGCACTTCGCCTCGCTCGGCCCGTGTTATCTACGACTCAGGCGCGGACGAAAGTCAGTTGCCGAAAGCTCGGGCATTTGGTGTCTCGACGCTTGTGTCGATTGGCGGCCCGGGTCTGGAGCGAGAAGGGGAGTCGGCCTCGGCGGTGTAGTTGACGAGGGTCTGGTCCGGGTCGTCGACCGTGCGGAAGCTTTCGTAGGACAGCGTGAGCTCGCCGATGGCCGGGTGGCGGAGGTGATAGCCGCCGTGGGTCTTGTCGCGGACCTCGTGTGTGGCCCAGAGGCGCCGGCGGAAGTCAGGTCTGGATTCGGAGAGTTCGGTGATCAGCTCGGCGAAGGCCGGGTCCTCGGGGTGGCGACCCCCGTCCAGTCGTAGGTAGGCGGCGAGGTCCTGTGCCTTGGTCTCGCAGTTCACGTAGCGAGCGCGTAGTCGCTCGTCGCGAAACACCAGCCATGCCTTGTTCCGCCGCTCGATCGGCACCGTGTCGACATCGATGAACAGGGTCGCGAACAGCGGGTTCCAGACCGGCAGATCGGAACACCGGCCCATCACGAACGCGGTCGTCTCCGGCATCAAGGCCAACAACGCGCGCAGACCCGGCCGTACCTCCTGCGCCGGAACAGCCGAACCCACCAAACCCGCCAGCCCCGCAGCCGCACCGGCCCCACCGGCCGCACCCACCGGGCCGCCCGAAGTCGTTCCCACCCCCACCGCCCCGACACCGCCCGAACGAGATCGCACAAGTGCCCGTGCTCGTCACGGTTCAGCCGCAGCGCCGAGGCGATCGCGTCCAGCACCTCGTCGGAGACGTTCTCCGCCGACCTCAAGGCCGAGGGCAAGGTTCGCGCGATCGGCCTGTCCAATTCACAGCGTCGAACAACTGGAGATCGCCGAACGCATCGCGCACCTGGACGCGATCCAGCCGCCGTTCTCCGCGATCAACCGTTCCATCGCAACCGAGTTGGCCTGGGCCGCCGCGCACGACACCGGCGCGATCGAGTACTCGCCGATGCAACCAGGTCTGCTCACCGGGGCGTTCTCGGTCGAGCGCGTCGCGGGTCTGGCCGACGAGGACTGGTGCAGGGGCCATCCCGACTTCACCGATGGCCTGACCGCCAACCTCGCCCTCGCCGACGCGCTGCGGTCGATTGCCGCCGAACACGGCGCCTCCGTGGCCGAGGTCGCGGCGGCCTGGACGTTGGCCTGGCCGGGCGTCACCGCCGCGATCGTGGGCGCCCGTGCGTCCGCCCAGGTCGACGGCTGGATCGGGGCCACCGGCCTAGCCCTGACCCTCGCCGACGTCGACGCCATCGCCGGCGCGAGCACCGCGACCGGCGCGTTCACCGCGACCGGCGCGTTCACCGCGACTGGCGCGAGCACCGGTCCGGCACGCCCCTGACCCACTCCCCGATCCGAATCACCCGAGACGCCGCACGACGACGTGCACCCGAGGTGGCGCGGGACTGTCCGATCCCGCGCCACCCGAGGCCGTTCCGTTCAGCCGACGTGCCACCCCATCGTCGTCGCGAGCGCCGCGGCCTGTTCCAGGCTGATCGTCGCGCCGTTGAACTCGACCGTCAGCGGGTCGAGTGAGGAGAGGTCGCTGCCCCGCAGGTCGGCGCCGCTCAGCTTCGAACCGTGCAACATCGCGCCGGACAGGTCGCACCCGGTAACCGTCGCCTTCTCCAGACGCGCGGCGGTCAGGTCCACCTCGCGCATCCGAGTGCCGTCGAAGCCGGCCTGGCGCAGGTCGGCGCCCGGCAGGCCGACGAACGACCAGTCCCCTCCCGAGACTTCGAACAGCGTGTACGTGCACTGTCGGAACATGCTCCCGACCAGCTTGCAGTCGGTGAACCGGGTGTCGAAGAAGGTGCACCGCTTGAACGTGCAGTTCGTGAACGCCGCCCCGGTGTGCCGCGACGCGTTGAACCGCACCCCGGCGAACGTGCACTCGTCGAACACCGCGCCCTCGTCGGCCACCTCGGTCCAGTCCGTGTCCAGGAACGAGTAGCGCGTATACCGGTCGCTCTCCGTCAACGACTTCCCGTACCAGTCCTCGTCCCGGATCACGAGGTCCTCGTCGGGAATCGACGGCTCGGCCGAGACGGGATCGATATTGGCACGGGCGCGTCGAATGGCCATCTCTCCATTGAACACGCTTGCTCCGACATCCGCCGCGCCACGAGTACGCCCCGCCCCGGCCCAGGCCCAAGCCGACCCCAGGCCCAAACCCAAACCCAGGCCCAGGCCCAGGCCCAGGCCCAGGCCCAGGCCCCAGCCCCAGCCCCAGCCCAAAATCCTGCCCCGGATCAGACCCGAGCCCGAGCCGCCCCCGTCACTCCACCGACCCGATCCCCGCCACCATCCCCCGAGCCAGCGCCCGCGCAGCCGTCCCCGTCACCGGCCCCGCCTGCCCCGTGACCAGCGTGTACAACGCGCCGCCGAACAACGTGATCAGCGTGCCCACATCCTCGCGCGAGGTGTTCAGCCCCAGCGCCCGGTGCTGGTCCAGGGTGAAATCGACCGCCTCGGTCTGCATGTGGTCCAACGTGCGTTGAAGCTCGGGTCGGCGGGTGGCCTCCAGGGTGAGTTCGTACACGGCCAGGTATCGCTCGCGGTGCGCCGTCGCCGAGAACTCCAGCGACATCGCGATCAGCTCCATCAGGCCGTCCCGGTCGATCGGCGCGGCCACGACCGCGTGCGCTGCTGCCATATCGGCCCGATGCAGCTCCAACACACGTTCCGCCGCCGCGCCCAGCAGCGCGTCGCGATTGCGGAAGTAGTTCGACGTGGTGCCCGCGGGCAGCCCGGCCGTCTCGTCCACCTCGCGATGGCTGAAGCCGTGTACGCCGGCCCGGGCCAGGACCTCGATCGCGCCGTCCGCGATGGCTCGGCGACGGGCGCTGTTGGGGGGTGGTGCCATGCGACCAGATTACCAAGGCTGTGATAGTACTATTACAGCAGTGGTATTCGATTACGACTCGGCCCAGCGGGCTCGGGTCCAGCCCTGCCCCCCTCCTCAGCCCGCCCTCCCCTGCGACAAGCCCGCGGCGCGATCCCCGTGCGCACGACTCACATCAGCGACCCACAGCGAGGTGGCATCATGCGAATTCTGGTGATCGGAGCAGGTATCGGCGGCCTCGCGGCGGCCCGCGCCCTGCGCACGGACGGCCACGACGTGACGGTCTACGAACGGGCCTCCGCACTGCGTACGTCCGGCTCGGCCCTCACCCTCTGGAGCAACGGCACCGGCATCCTCGCCGACCTGGGCATTTCCACCGACGGCCTCGGCGCACCGATCGACCTGCTCGAACAACGTGATCACGCGGGCGGCGTACTGATGCGCATCGATGTCTCGCTCGCCGCGATCCGCTACGGCCACCCCCACCTCGCGATGCCCCGCCGCGACCTGATTCGCCGACTCGCCTCGGCGCTGCCCGCGAGCGACATCGTGTTCGACAAGAAGTGCACCGACGTCACCCAGGACGCGCGGCATGCCCGGGTGGCCTTCGCCGACGGCGGCACGGAGGAGGCCGATCTGGTGATCGGCGCCGACGGCGCGCGCTCGGTGGTGCGCCGGCACGTGTGGGGTACCGATCCCACCGTCCCGACCGGCTGGATCACCTGGCAGGGACTCGGCCCGATCGACCTCGACGTGGCGTCCTCGCGACGCGGCCTGATGATCGTCGGCCCCGAAGGCATGTGTGGCCTGCTCCCGGCGGGCGACGGGCTGCTCCAGTGGTGGTTCGACGTGCGTCGCGACCCGGCCGAGCCGCTGCCCGACTCGCCGATCACCGAATTGCGCGAACGGTTCGGGCATTGGGCGGAGCCGGTACCCCGGGTGCTCGCGGCAGTCTCGGACGCCGACGTCGAATACTTCGCGCACCATCGCCACAAGGTGCCGCGTTCGTGGAGCCTGGGCCGAGCCACCCTGCTCGGCGACGCGGCGCACACGATGCCGCCGACCGTCGCGCAGGGCGGAAACCAGGCCCTGGAGGACGCCTGGGCCCTGGCCCGTGCCCTGCGGCGGACCGCGACGCTCGCCGAAGCCCTTGCGGACTACCAGAGTTCGCGTACCCGCCGGGCCTCGCTGACCGCCCGCCGAGCCGGCTCCGAGACCACCAACAAGTACCTGCCGACACTGTCCAGGCTGACCCCCGACGCCCTGGTCAGCCGCTACCACACCCGCTGGCTGCGGCAGATCAGCACGTATCTGTCCGACGGGCCGAGCGAGCCGACCGCCGCCGTCCGCGCGTAAAGCGCGCGTGTGTGCGCCCGCACCCACCGGCGCGGCGCCCGCCCCGGCTACGCTGCGTCCGTCACGAACCGGAATCCCAGCGCGTCCAGGAAGGCCCGGAGCAGGTCGTCCGGCGTCCCCTCCGCGCGCAGCGTCGTGTCCAGGGCGGCCTCGTCCGGCGTCAGCCCCGCCTCGCGGGCCCACCCGACCGCGCGCGGCACCACCCGCTCCGGCGGCGGGCCGAGTTCCGGGTCCAGGGCGTACGACCTGGCCACGCGCGGCGCCAGCGCACAGTGCCATACATCGCCACCACGCGGGCTCTGCGCGTCGATCATCGCGAAGTGGCCGGACACCACGTCGGCGGTCAGCACCGGCGCATCCGTATCCGCCATCAACGTCGGCCCGGGGTCGAGGCCGGCGGAAAGCAGCAAGACCTGCCAGTCGCCGTCGCGCGCCGACCATCGCGGTTCGCCGCCGGCCTGCTGTACGGCCGGCAATTCCAACAGGGGCCACGCCGATCGGGCGACGACATACACACCGAAGCTACCCATCGCACCCCAGCATAGGACCGCCGACCGGGCGTCGCGTCCCATTGCCCGCGCCGTTCCCGGGCCACCCGGGGCCGCCCCCGGCCACCCGGAGCCGCGGAGAGCCGCCGGGCGCCACCGGGAGCCGCCGAGTACCCCTGTTCCGCCCCGATCCCCCATGAGATTCTGCGCGAATGGACATTGCCACTCATCTCGACATTCTGCGCGCCGACGGCGAGTTGCTCGCGCGTACGGCCGAGCGCGTCGGCCTCGAAGCGCCCGTACCGAGTTGCCCCGGCTGGCGGATTCGCGACCTCCTCGCGCACCTGGGCGGCGTCCATCGATGGGCCGCGTTCGTCGTCGCGTCGGGCAGCCCACAGCGACCGAACAGGGAGGAAACGGCGACGCTGTTCCAGGCGCCGGGCGACGACGTACTGCTCGACTGGTACCGGGGTACGCACGCGGACCTGCTGAAGACCCTCACCACGGTCGCCCCGGACGCTCCGGGGTGGACCTTCTTCGAGGCGCCGTCCGCGCTCTCGTTCTGGGCTCGGCGCCAGGCGCACGAGACCGCCGTTCACCGCGTCGACGTCGAACTCGCGGCCGGTGTGCCGTCCACCGTGCCGGCGGACTTCGCCGCCGACGGGATCGACGAACTGCTGACCGGCTTCCTGTCCCGGCCCCGTCTCGACCTGATCGCCGACCCACCGCTGAGCATCGCGATCGACCCCGACGACAACCCGGCAGCGTGGACGATGCGGATCGGCACCGACGGGCGCCGAGTCGAACCGGGAGCGGCCACCGCCGATCTCACCGTCTCCGGCCCGGCCGAGGTCTTGTATCTCCTGGTCTGGAATCGAGCCGACGCAACCGGCTGCCGACTCGACGGCGATCCCGAAGTCCTGGTGCGATGGCGCGAGTTGACCAAGGTGGATTGATGCCGCCCGACACGTGCGGCACACCCGCCCGGCAACTGGACCGGGGCCACCCGCCAGAGCGGGTGCCGTCACCCGTCAGAGGAGGTGCGACCACTCGTCAAAGGGTTGGCGCCACCCGCCAAGGGGCTGGTGTCACGCGCCCAAGGGTCGCCGGCACTCGGCGAAGGAATTGGTAGGCCTCCGCGGGTCTAGCCTGCCCGCGGAGGCCCGCTGTGCCGCCCTATCGGGCACGCCGGCACGTTTAAAGGACCAGGGTCGTCTTGAAAGTCGTCGCGTTCTACCTTTGAACTACCAGGCCACGAGCGGCCCGGGCTGGAGTCGAACCAGCAACCGACGACTGGAGCCCCGTCCGGTCGATCCGGCGATGAGCGGCGATGCTGAGTCTGGAGCAAGAGTCTGAGATTGATCGCGGGCTGCCTCTGCCGTATTGGGCCACCCCGGCTCGTGGTGCCGGGGGGAGGATTCGAACCTCCACCGTTACCCGCGTTCGTCACGACAAGCTTCAGTTTCAGCTTGCGCTTTTCGCGCCCCCCGACCCTCCGGCCGGGGGATTCTCGAAGACTACCCGCCCTGGCCGTTGCCGAGCAGGTAGCCGAAGACGGCGTCGCCGATCCGACGGTCCGTCACTTCCGCGCCGTTGGCCTCCTCGCGGGCGAACTTCACCGCGCGCTGGAGCTTTTCCACCCGGTCGACGAGTTCGTTCACCCGACGGGCCGGCAGCGCGCCGGAGAACTTGACCGTGGTCCAGTAGCCGGCGGCGATGTCCTCGAAGTACATCTCGACCTGGGCCGGGTGGTGTTCGGTCGCCTCGGCCTTGACGTGGTTGCGCGGCACCTTCTTGGTCCGCACGGTACGCACGGGCTCGGTACGCCACGAGTCCGTGGAGGGGTCGAGCGTCCAGGTCTCGGCGGCGTCCAGGACCGGCAGCTTGCGCACGAACGTGTGCACGTCGACCAGTTGCTTCTCCAGGAAGAGCAGGTACGACACCGGCACATCACGCAGCAGCGGCGTACCGTCGACCACCACGTCGGCGCGTGCCTCGCAGTTGGCCCAGTCCTTCGTCGCGGTCACGTCGAAGAGGCTGGTCAGCGTGCCGGTGACGGAACGCAGCACCTCCTCGCCCTTGACCTGGACCCGGGTCGACTCGGGCGGCAACTGCTCGCCCTCTTCGTCCTTGGGCTGGTAGGTACGCGAGATGCCGGACAGCAACGCGCCCTTCTGGACCCGCTGGTGAGCGTCCGTCAACTCCTGGAAGGACTTGGTCTTGACGCCCTTCTCCACCGCGATGATCTGGTTCAATTTCGCCACGCCGCGACGCTAGCAGGGGAACATACGTACGCGACAAAGGTTTTCGGCCGGGCGCTGCGGGTTCGGTGAATGCGGCGGGCACCGTGGGGGCGCTGGGGGCACTGGGTGCGCTGGGTGAAGTGGCTGGGTGGAGCGGGGAGCGGGGCCTGGACAACCGGGGCCGGCCTCTGCCCGGGATCGCGCCGCCACCGCCGTCAGCGGGTGATCGGCGACGCGAAGTCGTCGTCGGCCACGATCCGATACGTGCTGTTGAGCTGCGACGGGCCGACCAGACCTTTGATCCGCTCGGCCCGTCGTCGGTCGCTCGCCCCGATCCGGTCCAGCCACTCGGGAACCTGCTCGGGAGTCGCATCGACCAACGCGACCGTCAGGAGCTGCTGCGGGTCGGCAGGGTCGATCGCGCTGAGCACGCGCCTCGGATCACCCGCGAACCGCTCGTCCGGAAGCCACGCTTCACGAAAGGTCGCGTAATCCACGCCGTCATCGAGTCGCCGTACCATCGCCCCGATCAGCATGTCGTCCCTCGTTCCTTCCAGCCGCTTGCCTTACACCGTAAGTACGGTGCGGGACCATTCTCTTACGGCGTAAGGATGGTCAAGCGACTGCTCATCCGAGGTCGCGCTCCTCCGGGGGATCGCCGGTCAGGCGTTCCCCTGTCGAGCGATCGCTCGTCAGACGATCGCTCGCTCTCCGGCTCCCGAGCCTGCCCGGCCGGACTCACCCCGTCTCGCGCTTCGCGCTCACTCCCCGCGTTCCGCCGCGCTCCGCACGACGCAGAACTCGTTGCCTTCGGGGTCGGCCAGTACCGCCCAGCCGGTCCCGTCCGGGTTGCGTCGGTCGTCGACCAAGCGGGCGCCCAGGCCCAGGACACGTTCGACCTCCGCGTCACGCAGGCCGGTCGTCGGTCGCAGATCCAGGTGTAGCCGGTTCTTCCCCGCCTTCTCCTCCGGAACCTGTAGGAACAGCAACGTCGGCCCCTCCTCCAGGAGCACCTCCACTTCGGGGTCGCCGGGCTTGTCCTCAGGGCCGAGCGGGCGGCCCAGGACCTGGGACCACCACGAGGCCAACGCGTACGGGTCGGCGCAGTCGACGCTGACGTGCAGGACGTGCGAACTCACGTGTACACCTCCGATTCGAGGCCCGAACGGCGCGTCGAATCGATGGACGCCGCGAGGACCGTGGGCCGTGGATCCTACCCATGGGCCGAACCGGTGACATACGTGTGGAACCGCCCCGGCGCGGCGACCTATACGAGGTCCGCACACGATTTCGGAGGCCGACATGAGCGATCTCGACACGTACGGCGGCGCACCCGACGACCCGGGCGTACTCGTGGTCACCACCAACGACGTGCCGGGCTACCACGTACAGCGGGTGATCGGTGAGGTCTTCGGCCTCACCGTGCGCTCCCGCAACATCGGCAGCCAACTCGGCGCGGGCCTCAAGTCGATGGTCGGCGGTGAACTGCGCGGCCTGACCAAGACTCTGGTGGCCAGCCGTACGGAGGCTGCCGAACGCCTCGTCGAACAGGCCCGGAGCCGGGGAGCCAACGCGATTCTCGCGATGCGGTACGACGTCACCGACGCGGGCAACGGTACGGAGATCTGCGCGTACGGCACGGCGGTGGTGCTGGTCCAGGCGTAGTTCGGCGCGTCCCGGGGCCGGCCACGCGTGCCGGTCGCGCGTGCCGGTCGCGCGTGCCGGTCGCGCGTGCCGGTCGCGCGTGCCGGTCGCGCGTGCCGGTCGCGCGTGCCGGTCGCGCGTGCCGGTCGGGCCGCCGACCGGCCGGTGCGCCCGATCGCGAGGCGATCCGGAGACGCGTGTCGCGCACCGTGTCCCTATTCGATACCTGCCAACAGCGCAGTGATCGCCAGTGCGAAACGCTCGTCGTGGTCGGCCTGCGTACCCAATCCTGCCGCCAACGCCCGTGCTAGCCACGGGAGTTCATCCGAACCGTGCGGCGGCGTGGGCGGGACCGCGTCGGCGGGGTCCAGTTCCGCCGGCGTGTGGCCGATCACGAACGTGGTGACCGCGTTCAGGAGTTGGCACGCGCGAAGCGGCGCAAGGCCCTCCGCGACCGGGGCCGCCACGGCGCGTTCGACGGCGGCCAGGGCGTCCGGCGTGGCGACCGGGCGGGTCGCCACAAGCGGGACGACCGACGGGTGACGGAGCAGTTCGGCTCGGAAGGTGTGGGCGAACTCGGCGAGCCAGACGGTGCGCGGCCCGGTCGGCTCGGGTGCCACGCCGGCGACGATCCGCTCGACGAGGCCGTCCAGGACGGCGTCCTTGTTCGGGACGTAGTGGTACAAGGTCATCGCCTCGACGCCGAGTTCGGCCCCGATCCGACGCATCGAGAGCTTGCCGATGCCGTCCCGATCGGCGAGCGCGAGCGCCGCGTCCAGGACTTGCGCACGGGTGAGTCGACCTATCGGTCAGGCCAGCCCGAGCAGATCCGCGTGCCGCTCGACCGCGTACGCGAAGAACGCGTCGGCGGGGTCGGCGCTGCCGGCGAGTTGGCCGAACAGTTCGAAGCTCACGATGCCGAACACGCCCGCCCAGGCGAACACCGCCCGAGCCAGCACCGACGGCTGCACGTCCAGCGCGCCCGCCTCGACCACCGCCTGGAACTGGGTCGCGAGCGGTCCGGGGAGGGGGGCTTCGCCGGCGGGGCGGGCGAAGTCGTGGGCCGAGTCGCGCAGGATGCGCAGGAGCGCGGCCGGGACGCGGGTGAAGGGGACGTTCGTGTCCTCCGGAGCCTGATATCCGGGCACCGGCGAGCCGAAGATGAGCGCGTATTCGTGCGGATGCTCACGCGCCCAGTCCCGAACGGCCACGCACAGGGCGCGCCAGGCGGCGCGCGGGTGCTCGGCGGGGGCCGCCGCGTCCACGGCCCGCTCGACCCGCTCGCCCACGGCGTTGTAGGCGTCGACGATCAGTGCGGTCAGCAGGTCGTCCCGACTCGGGAAGTAGCGGTACAGCGCGGACGAGGCCATACCGAGCTCGCGAGCGACGGCGCGCAATGACAACTGCTGGGCGCCCTCGGCCGCAAGGTGGCGACGCGCGGCCTCCTTGATCTCGTGGGTCAATTCGACTCTCGCGCGGTCGCGCGCCGTACGGGGGGCTGCGGTCATGCGGCCCAGTGTGCCAGACACCAGAGCACTGCACATAAACGAGAGCACCGCTCTCTCGCACTCGCTCGGAGCACCTTCCCCAGCCACCCCCAAGAGCACCAAACCCCAAAGAGAGCACCGCTCTCACAACACCAAGCACCACAGACGCGCACCCTGATCACAATCAAGAGCACCTCTCTCCATCAAGATCACCAGACGCGGCCATAAACACCGCTCCGCACGCGGGGTCGGGCCTTCCTGCCGCTCCCTCCTCGCTTTGCCCCACCTGCACGCTGACCGCCAGCACGGGATGCGCGGCGCGAGATGCGCAGTGCGCGGCGCAAGATAAGCGGCGCCCGGCGCGCGACGCGAGATGCCCGGCACCCGGCGAACCAGAGAAACGAGAGCGCCGCACACGCACAAGAGCATCGATCACTGCAAGCCGAAGCACACGCCCATTGATCACAGCCGCTCGCGTCACACCAAGCTCGGAGAGAGCACACGACCGCAACGAGAGCACTGCTCTCGCAGACCGCCCCGCCCCCACAGAGCACCGATCGCAACCATGAGCACCGCTCTCCTTGGTCTCTGCAGGCCGGCGCGGAGACGGCGGAGCATCGCTCATGGACAAGAGCACCGCTCTCCGGAGTCCCTCAGGTCGGCGCGAAGATAGTGGAGCGCTGCTCACGGGCGAGAGCGGCGCTCTTGTGGTGCGGTGCAGCGCAGCGCAGTGCAGTGCGGTTGCGACTCCCGCTCCCAAGAGCGCACTGATCGCAATCGTGAGCACTGCTCTCCATTGAGATCGCCGAACGCAACCATGAGCACCGATGTGACCCGCGAAGCGCGCAGCGGGGCCCGCCCGCCGGCCGGCCGCCCGCCGACTCGCGAGGACGTGGCGCCGCGCCCGCGCGGACTCAGCCGTCTCCTGGCGTGACAACGTGACGGCAGAACCACGTGACGACGTGCCACCCTTGCGAAGGATGACGCCGCCCCACCAGCACGAGCGTCAACAAACCCCCCTCCCCCGCGCGAGCCCATCCCGTTCGGCGCCGACGGCTCCACTCGATCCACGGCTGGCAACCGGCCGGCACACGAGGATGCGATTCAGCCGCGTGGGGCGGCGGGAGCCTGGGGAGGGGAGGCCCGATGCGCCGGATGGGTAGGGTCCGCCGCGTGGCCGAGGCTTGTGCGCCTGCGCCCCTTGTGCGCCCCCGGGGTGCCTCGTTGCGACCGTGTCCGTCGGTGCGCCCCACCGGCCAACCGGTCCGATATGTCGACCATGGCCGGTCGATACCCCTAACCTTCAGGAGCGTGGTGGTCCACCCAAGAGGGCTCGGCCGGGGAGGCACACATGACCGAACGTGGTGGGCGGCTCATCCGAATCCCGTCCGAGCGAGGCCAGTTGCTGCTCGTGGAGGGTGGTAGATCCGGGCGAGGACGGCGTTCGGACAGTGGTGGCAACCTGGTCGCGATGTCGGCGTTGACGCCGCATCAGCTCTTTCCGGATGCCGCCGCCGACGTCGTCCAGTTGCCGGACGCGGTCCAGCCGCACGCCGTTCGGGCGTATCTTCAGGCCGCCGGTGCGGTGGACGGGCCGGTGATCGTGTACCTGACCGGCCGCCTCCTGCTCGACCGGAGACGTCGCGAACTGCACCTCGGGCTGCGTGATTCGACTCCCAACTCGGTCCGCTACGACGGGCTTCCGTGGTCCTGGGTGGTCGAGTTGCTGGGGCCCCGGCCTGCCGAGAACACCCTGGTGATCTGCGATCTGACGGCCGGCCGGGAGTCCTGGGAGACCGCCCGTGAGCGGGCGCACGAGTTGTGCCAGGGCATTCCGCTGTGGGGCGTGTTGAACCCCCCGGACGTCAAGGGCCCGCCGGATCCGTTCACTCGGGCGCTGGTGTCCGCGCTCGGGCAGGGCTTTCCGGAGTTGCCGGATCCGGTACCGGCCGAGGAGATCCATCCGTTGCTGGCCGAGCGGGCCCGACTGGCGCCCGACACCGTCGAGTTCGCGCCGTCCGCCGGGTCGCTCGCGTTGGCCAACTGCTCTCCCGAGGCCCGGCCGCCGACCTTGCGTACGGCCGTCCGACGGCTCAAGGCGGTCACTCCGCGTGGCAACGCCGCCGGCGGGACCGGGGTGTCGGCGCTGTCCGCCGTGCCGCCGAACGGCATGACCCCGGCGCAACGTTCCGGCCTGCGCGGCTCCGGCGTCGTCGGAGGCGGCGTTGCTCCCGAGCCCACCACCCACCGGCCGCCGCTCTCCGACCCCCGAACCGACCCTCGCGCCGCCCCCCGCGCCGATCCCGGCACCGAACCGAACGCGCACCCGCCCACCCGTTCGCGGGACGAACCCGGGGTCGGTCGACGCGCGTTGGGCCTGGTGCGTTCCGCGCTCACCTCCGGGCCGGACGACGAGCCCGAAGTACCGGGTACCAGCCTGCGTGAGGCGCTCCGGGCCGGCGTGGCCAAACCGGGTAGCCGTCCGCTGGGCCGACCCGACCGCGGGGACGCCGTTCCGCCGTCGACCGGCCGCGGCGCCGCGACTCCGGCCGCCCGGACCAAACCGCGCCCGCCCACCAAAGCCGCCCTCCTGGATCGTGAGCCGGAGTTCCCCGGCCCGGCGTACCGCTCCGCGGACGACCGGACCAACAGCCCGACGACCGGCCCCGCGAAGGACGGTGGGCACCGCGCCGCCGAGGGCCTTGCGGCCGAGCCCGCGTACAACCCCGGGGCGGGCGTGGCGAGGCGGCTCACGTCGCGCCCCGCGGCCACCGCCAAGTCGAGCCGTCGTGCGCCCGGTTCGGCCCCGCGCCCGCATCCCGAACCGCCGCCTCCGCCGCTGCCACCTCGGATAACCGTGCGTATCCAAACCTCGGACGCGAGTGCCCTGACGCCGACTCCCGCGCGCCGGCCACCGGCCACGAGCCCCACGCAACTCCCCCCGGCGCTCGCACCACATCGAGGAATCGGACCGGGCCGGCCGATGTCGATGCCGGTACGCGGCCGGGCGGTCGCGCCCACACCGGCCCGCCGGGCACTGTCTCAGGGCGCATCGGCGGCGGGTGCGCTGATTCGGCCGGCGGACGTACTTCCCACGTACTGGAACGAGTTGGCCGCCATCCGGCACGCCGCGGACACCGGACGCGGCATGGAGGCCTGGCAGAAGGCCGCCGAACTCAGCATGCACATGGAGAAGTTGGTCGGCCCCGCGCATCCGGGGACGCTGGACGCGCAGGCGATGCTGGCGTTCGTGAGCGCCGGTCTGGGCCGAGTCGCCGACGCGGTGCTGATCTACTGCCAGGTCGCCGAACGCGGCGCCGAGGCGGTCGGCCCGCAACACCCGAGTACGATCGCCGCCGCCGACAACGCGCTCAAGGTCTGGCTGCGGGTGGCGGACGCTCGCGAGTCGGTACGCCTGGGGCCTGCCGTCGTGGCGATGCGCGAACGTGTCCCCGGGCCGGCCGATCGAGGTCTGGAGACCGCTCGGGCGCATCTGACCCGGATGCGCTTCATCCTCGACCCGACCGCGGCGGACCCCCGCCCACGGCCCGAGCCCCGACCCGAGGCCCAGTCCGACACCCGCGCCGAGGCCCACCCCGACACGGACGCCGCTCGCCGCCCGACCACGGTCCGAGGCGCCCCGATCCGACGCCGGCACGCGAAGACCTGAACCGAGGCTTCCGCTGGGCGAGCACCCGAACCA
This sequence comes from Embleya sp. NPDC127516, assembly GCF_044765325.1. Taxonomy (NCBI): domain Bacteria; kingdom Bacillati; phylum Actinomycetota; class Actinomycetes; order Kitasatosporales; family Streptomycetaceae; genus Embleya; species Embleya sp. NPDC127516. The sequence continues at coordinate 49,720 of NZ_JBIWJT010000001.1, forward strand.
GGGCCTCGACCACGCGAGGTCCCGGCCCGGCCGGGGCGGACAAACGAACGGACGTGCGTGCGTGTGCCCGCGTGCTACGTGTGCGTGGCTCCCCCGACCGGGCATCGCCCCGACGCCGGACCTCGCCATGCCCCGCGGGTCACCCCACATCACCGACGCCGCGCCTCCTACCCGAACGCACTCCGCCCCGGGGCCCGGCCGCGAAGCCGACACGGGATGACCGGGCCCCGCCGGTCAGGGGATGGTGGGCCGGCGCCGGCGGCCGGGGTTCGCATCGGCACGCGGACAAGGCGGCACTCAGGTGCCGAACTCGGCTGCGGAGGCCAAGAGTCGCACCGACACCGAACCAGGCCGCCACGACACGCTGCCGGACCGGACCGGACCGGACCGGACCGGGCCGAGCCGAGCCGGACCGAGCCGGACCGGACCGGACCGGACCGAGCCGAGCCGAGCCGGACCGAGCCGGCTCCAGGCCGGGCCGACCCGTGGACACACGTACGCTCCGCCCGGTCACAAATGGCCGGCACGCACCGGGCCAAGTCCCACAAGGCGCACGACCACACGGGCATACGCGCGCACGACCACACGGCACGCGCACACACGCACACACGCACACACGCACACACGCACACACGCACACACGCACCGGACTCTCACAAAGCCGCGCAACGCGGGCCACACGCGGCACAACCCGCCGTCAGGCACCTCGTATCCAGCGCCCCGCACAAGAGCCGGCAGATCCTCCCCGACAACCGCTCAGCCAGGAAACGAAGTTCACCCCCGGCGACGCCAGACCCACGCCGCAGACCACGCATCGGAACGGCAACCGCCAATCACCTCACCGCCCAGCGCTGCCCCCGTCGTCCTCCTCCGCCCCGGCGCCCTCATCTCCACCCCTGCAGCCCTCACCAACCCCTTCCCCCACCGACCCATCCGCCCAAGCATTCCCCGCCTCGGCGTCCCCTCCACCCGTCGGGCCCTGCGCAGGCCCCGGTGAATACCCCGACGGCCCCACCCGGAACGGGCCGTCGAAGCGCTCGTCCAACACGATCACGCCGCCTCCGCCCGCAAGCCCAGCGCAACCGCCACCGCCACCGCTATCGCCGGCGCTCCCGCCCCCGCCCCCGGCACAACACCCGCGCCCATCCGCCTCCGACCCGGGAGCGCCCGCCTCGCCGCCCATCCCGATCCGGCGCGCGTCCGCGTACCAGCGCTCGATCGAGCGGGCGAAGTCCGGGTCCTGGTCGGCCCGCAAGGACAGTGCGCCGGCGAGCGCGTGGGCTCGCGTGTACGCCCGCAGGCCGCCGGGCGCCTCGTGGCCGAGCAGTGTCAGTTCCAACTCCCCCGTGGGCACCGGGGCTCGCCGGTGCGGTACGGACGACTCGGCCCCACCCGGCGAAGTCCGCGATATCGCCCCCGGATCGCTTCCCGACTGCGGCCCCGACTCCGGCCCCGACGCGCTTCCCGACTCCGTCTCCGACTCGCCCCCCGACCCGCTCCCCGACGGATCCGCCGCACGCGGCAGCGGCGTCCGGACCAGTTCCACCAGGCGTGTCCAGGCCAGTCGGCCGGCGTCGCCCCCGGCTCCCGCCGCGAGTCCGCTCAGTAGGTCCACCGAGATCGATTCCACGCGATACCCCTTGCATTGGGCGGCGATAACGGTGGGTCCACGGTAGAACGCGACGACACGACGGCGGGCCTGAACCGCGTGCGCAAGTCTCCCTCAATCGATCTCCCGGCTTCGGCAAAATCCTCCAGTCCCATCCCACCGCGACCTCGCCCCACGCACCATCACCCCCTCGCCCCGGGCCCGTTCCCCCGGCCGCGCCCCGACCGTCACCCGACCGCCCTCGGGCAACCCCCGGGCAGCCTCCGGGCAGCCCCCGGGCCGCCGACCGACCGCCCCCACCCACGCGCCCGGCCGTCCCCGCCCACGCACACCAGACCCATCGCATCCGCCCAGGTACGGGCGTTGGTCGGGATCAAAATGGCAACCCGTTCCATTTCTTGGCGTTCGCTCTGGTAGCGCGCTACCGGCCGGTACTAAGGTCACTCCACGCGTTGGCCCAGGGGGTCGTCCCTTCCCCCTGGTCCGACGTATCCGCACGGCCCTGTTCCTTCAGCTCCCTTGCGCACCCCGGCGCACCCCCGCGCATCTCTGTGCACCCCTGCGCACCCCTGTACCTCGATAGACCCACGCTCGTCGAGGAGGCCGCATGTCTTCCAGCACGTCCCCATCGGGCCCGCCCGCCGCGAGTGATCCCGAGCCGTCCACGAAGCCCACGGCACCGGCACCCTCCGGCTCGCTGCCCGCGCTGTTCCGCGGCCTGTGGCACCGGCAGTTGGACCACTATCCGACCAACGGACCGCGGATCTTCTACCTGTCCATCGTGGTCGTCGGCTCGGTGGTCCTGTACTACGAGCTCTACATCCAGTACGCGGTCTCCACGCTGCTGATGCACGAGTACGGCATGACCTTCATGTACGCGACGATGATCTCGGTCGTCGGCAACGCGGTCGGCGCGTTCGCCTCACTGCTGGCCGGCCTCGCCGACCGGTGGGGGCGGGCCAACCTGGTCGTGTACGGCCTGGCCCTCACCGGCGTGCTCGTGCTGTTCGCGTTGCCCAACGCGGAGAGCAAGGGCTGGTTCATGTTCTTCATGGCCCTGGTGAACATCGTCGAGGGCATGGCCCTGGTCGCCACGCCCGCGCTGATCCGCGATTTCTCCCCGCAGGTCGGCCGGGCCGGGGCGATGGGCTTCTGGACGCTGGGTCCGATCATCGGCAGCCTGGTGGTCACCACCGTCAGCAGCAACACGCTGGACACGAGCAGTTGGCAGGACGAGTTCCGGTACGCGGGCATCGCCGGCCTGGTCGTGTTCGTGATCGCGCTGTTCGGTCTGCGCGAACTGTCCCCGGCGCTGCGCGATCAGCTCATGGTCTCGCTGCGCGACAAGGCGCTGATCGAGGCGAAGGCACGCGGCCTGGACGTGGAGGCCGCGCAGAAGAACCACTGGCGACAGATGATGCGGCTGGACATCCTCGCGCCGGCGCTCGGGATCAGCCTGCACCTGATGTTCTACTACACGGTGGTCGGCAACCTGGTCGTCTACTACTCGACCGTCTACGGGTATTCCGAGCAGCGCACCAACGCGCTCGCCAACTGGTACTGGGGTGCCAACGCGATCGCACTCGTCGTGGTGGGGATCGCGTCCGACCTGACCCGGGTGCGCAAGCCGTTCATGATCGTGGGCGGCGTGGGGACGGTGGTGTTCACGTTCCTGTTCGCGCTGACCACCGACAAGCCGGACACGGGCTACTACACGTTCGCGTGGCTCCTGGTGGGCATCGGTGTGTGCAGCGGGCTGACGTACGCGCCGTGGATGGCCGGGTACACGGAGACCGTCGAGAAGCACAACCCGGCGGCGACCGCGACGGGGCTGGCGGTGTGGGGCTGGATCATCCGGATCGTGGTGTCGGTGTCGGCGGTGTTCACGCCGGTCATCGTCACCTCGGCGACGCCGCTGGTGAATCACGGCGAGGAGGTGGTCGCGGCTCAGGCGGACGCGGGTCCCGCGTTGGAGTTGGTGATGAAGGATCCGGCGCTGTTCGTGCAGTTGTCCAAGTTCCCCGACCGCGCATCGATCCCGATCGAGTTGCAGATCAAGGCGTTGCAACTGGCCGGTGGCGACATGGCCAAGCTGAATCTGGTCGAGCAGAAGCAGAAGTCGCTGGGAATCCTGATCGACCACGGCGAGGAAGTGCAGAAGGCGAAGGATCGCGCGAGCGACGAGTGGATGCGCTGGTGGTGGCTGACGCTGGCGTGTCAGGCGCTCTTCATCCCGTGTGTGTTCGTGATGGCCGGCCGCTGGAGTCCGCGCAGGGCCCGGGAGGACGAGGAGGCTCACGCGCGTCGGGTCGAGGAGGAGTTGGCCGCACTCGGCACCGGCGGTTCGACGGGCGTCACGCAGCCGGTCTGAACCCCCGAACCGGAGAACCCCGCTGCCCCGGAGAACCCTTGCGGACCGGAGAACCCGCAGCCGTGCAGAACCCTCCGAATCGGTGAGCCCCTTCGACCCCGGTGAGCCCCCCGACCCGGAAGACACATCCGACCCGGAAAACGCCGAGGGCCGGCGCCGCACATGAAGTGCGGCACCGGCCCTCGGTCGTGCTGATCGGTGAAGATCAGAGGCGGTTGATGTTCTCCGCCTGGAGGCCCTTCTGGCCCTGCACGACGTCGAATTCGACAGCTTCGCCCTCGACGAGCTCACGGTAGCCGTTGCCCTGAATCGCGGAGAAGTGGGCGAAGACGTCGTCGCCGCCACCGTCCTGCGCGATGAAGCCGAAGCCCTTTTCCGAGTTGAACCACTTCACGGTTCCGGTAGCCATATTTTTCTCCCTACATGTGGGCCGATGAACGAATCCACACTTCGTGAATCCGGGCGTCGCCGCGTTTTTCGCCCTCATTTCGGAAGCTACCGAAATGCAAAATGCGCCTGTAGTGAACAGCTCTACAGGCGCACTCAGAAGATGATGCGAACCACAACTGCAACAGGCTCAAGACTAACACAGGACGGGACCGAGATCGAGTCCTGCCGCAAAACAGCCGGATCCGACCGCTTCGTGGCGTACTCCGCCCGCTGGATGTCCAGGGTGTGATCGCTGCGTCGCGGGGGTGTCGACACGGCGTCTCGGGGGTGCCGACACGATGCCGTCGAGATGCCCCTATCGAGCGGCTGCGCGCGCATTACCCACCTGTTACAGATTCCAAACCAGCAAACCTGGACATCACGCCTCACGGGGTGCCACCCTGATCCCGCCGGACCCCACGCGTCACCGCGAACGGGCTCGCGCACCCGGGCCGGGTCGCTCAGGATCGACCTCACCGGGGCCCAGGGCACGTCCTCGCGACACGCCCTCGCAGACCCACCTCGCCCCGCCTCCCGCCTGGACGCCCGTGTAACGCCCCGCACCTGCCTCGGCCGCTTCGAGCGGCCCCGCGACCGTGCCGCCATCGCCGCCGGTCGCCCCCCACGCGCGGCCCGACGTCCTCGTACGCCCGCCCGCGCGGACACCGCACACAGAGCGTCCAGCCACGTCGTACCGCCCTCTCGTCCTCTCGACGGGCCCGCGGCCGGCCACGCTCCCCTGCCCCGCCGCGCCCACCGGCCGTCCGCCGGCCCGTGCGCGGTGTTCGGCCTGCCTACCGGCCCGTTCGGGAAAAGAGCTCCACCCGTGTCCGTATTCACCCTGCCCGCGCGCGCCCGCGCGAGCCGGTCCGACGCTGCGCGTGCCCGCGCGAGCCGGCCCGGCGCGGCCGTCGCCGCCATCTCGGTACTGGCCTCGGCCGGCTATCTGATGGCCAACCTGCTGCCGATCTTCCTCGACGCCGTACGTACCGGCCTGGGACTGTCCGGCACCGCCGCCGGCGCGATCGGCACCGCCGTACTCCTCGCCTCCGCACTCGCGGGCGCCGGCATCACCCGGGCCGCCGGGCGGGCTGGGCGTGAACGGCCGGCCCGCGCCGGGCTGCTCCTGATGGTCGGCGGCTTCACGCTCGCGGCACTCACCGGCAGTACGTGGCTCGCCGTCACGGGCGCGATCGTCGGCGGCGCGGGGAGCGGGATGGCGCTGACCGTGGCCACCGCCGCGATGGCCGGTACGGCCGACCCGGCCCGCACGTCCGGCCTCGCGCTGCTCGCGGTGGCGCTGTCCGGGACCGCGTTGTATGTGCTGGTCCCGGTGCTCGGCGGTGGGCGGGGCGCGACGGTGGGCGTGCTGGCGGCGGTCGGGTTGGGCGCGTTGCCGATGGTGCGGCATCTTCCGGCGCCCGCGGCCACGCTCGATCCGGCCGCCGCGCTCGGACCGGCGCCGCAGCGTCGTACCGGGCTGCTGCTGACCACCGCCGTCGGCGTTCGCTCGGTGGCCATGAACGCGCTGTGGGCCATCGCGGCGGGCGTCGGCACCGATCGGGTCGGCCTGTCCGCCGCGATGGTGAGCGCGCTGTGCGCGGCCTGCCTGCTGGCCGGCGTCGTCGGCGTCGTGATCGCGACGTCGGTCGGTCGGGGCCGCGCCCGAACCGTCCCGCTGGTGACCGCGGTGGGCGCGGGCGGGCTGGCGGCGCTCGCCCTGACCCTCGCCCCGCCCGGCGGGGTCGCGCTGTACGCGGTGGGCCTGCTCGGCTGGAACGCCTCGTGCCAGGCGGTCACCACGTACGTCCTGGGCGTGGCCGCAGGACTGGACGCGCGGGGTCGGTGGAGCGGCCTGGCGATGTCGGCCAACACCTTCGGCACGGCGTGCGGCCCGATCGTCGGCCTGTCCGCACTCGCCGCGTTCGGCGCACCGGCCACCGGCGCCCTGATCGCCCTCACTGCCGCCCTGTGCACCCTCCCCTTCGCCCACGCGGCCCGCACGGCCGACACCCTCACCACCGCGAACACGAACGCGGAGGCTCTCCCGCACCCGGGCGAAGGCCCGGACGCGGAAGCGAGTGCGGCCATGGGCATCGACCTGAACGCGAGCGGCCTCGAATCCCGAGACAAGATCTCTGGGACGGACAAAGCCCGGCACGCGGGCTTCGTGGCCGTCGCAGGCGCACCCAGCCCGGAATGCGTCTTCTCCGACACGACCGCAACCGCGACCGCAACCACGACCGCGACCACGACCACGACCACGACCACGACCAGCGTGGGCGCGAGCCCAGGCACAGGCACCGCAACCCGACGAAGGCCGATTCCGTCCCAGCGCTCCACCCGCCCCCGAGCACGAACGCGAACACGCGCACGGGTGAGCAACCGAGCCGACTGACCCACCGGTCCGCACCCCCGGGCGCGGACACACCCGGCCGCGAGGGCGGTTCCGGACACGGACGCGGGTGCGGGCGTCGGCGCGCGTGTCGCCGGCGTCGGCCGGTCGTGCGGCCGTGTCGTCGTGGTCGCGGGATGTGGGTCGTGTCGGTTGGCCGGCCCGAGGGCGAACGTTCGTTGGGCGTGGGGGGCAAGATGGGCGCCATGGCGAAGATAAGCAAAGGTGGGAACACTCCGGTACCGACCGCCGAGCTCCGTGCGGTCCTGACCTGGCGCGCGGCGGGAGCGCCCGACGTGGACGCGTCGGCGCTGTTGCTGAACGCCGCCGGCAAGGTGCGCGCGGAGACGGATTTCGTCTTCTACAACCAGCCCTCCGACGCCGCCGGCGCGGTCCGGCACGAGGGTAAGCGGCCCGCCGCCGACGGCATCGTCACCGACACGATCCAGGTGAACCTGGCCGCGATGCCGCCGGACGTCGAGCGGGTGGTGATCGGCGCGTCGGCCGATGGCGGCACGTTCGGGCAGGTGCCGGGCCTGGCGCTGCACGTGGTGTCCGCGCAGGGCGGTCCGATCGCCGAGTTCGACATCGACGAGGCGTCCACCGAGACGGCCTTCCTGTTCGGCGAGTTCTACCTGCGGGGCGGCGCCTGGAAGTTCCGCGCCGTCGGCCAGGGGTACGCGTCCGGACTGACCGGGCTGGCCACCGACTTCGGCATCGAGGTCGCCGCCGACGACACCCCGCCCGCGGCCTCCACGACTCCCGCGGCTCCAGCGGCTCCCGCCCGGCCGACTGCGCCCCCACCCGCGGCGCCCGCGGCCCCCGCGGTCAGCCTGAAGAAGCAGAACCTGGTCAACATGGAGAAGCGGCTCGCCGACGAGGGCCACCCGCAGCTCCTCAACCTGACCAAGCAGGCCGCGGTGAGCCTGGAGAAGCGCGGCCTCGGCGAGCACACCGCGCGGGTCGCGCTGTGCCTGGACATCTCGTATTCGATGCAGTCGCTGTTCAAGCGCGGCAAGGTGCAGGCGCTCGCCGAACGTGTGCTCTCGCTCGGCCTGCGCTTCGATGACAACGCGGCCGTGGACGTGTTCCTGTTCGGCTCCCGGGGCCACGCGGTCGGCCAACTCGGGCTGGGCGAGTACCACGGCTGGGCCGAGCGGATCCGCCAAAACCCCGGTCTGGAGGGCTCGACCGACTACGCCGGCGCGATGCGACTGGTCCGCGAGCACTACTTCGGCTCGAGCGGGCCACGTCACCAGCCGTTGGCGAACGACCTGCCCGTCTACGTCATGTTCATCACCGACGGCCAGACCACCTCGCGCGAGGCGACCCGCGAGCAGATCACCCACTCCAGCTTCGAGCCGATCTTCTGGCAGTTCATGGGCCTGGGTCGGCCGGGCGGCTTCTCGTTCCTGGAGGAGCTGGACGACCTGACCGGGCGCTACGTCGACAACGCCGACTTCTTCTCGGTGCAGGATCCGGCGAACGTCCCGGACGGTCAGCTCTACGAGATGATGACCAACGAGTACCCGGGCTGGCTCGCCCGCGCCAAGGCCCAGGGCCTACTGATCTGACCGGTCCGCATCCGACCGGTGCACATCCGACCGGTCCGCGCGATCGGCTTCGACGCGCTCCGGCTCCGACCGGACCGGCCGGTCCGAGCCGCCCCTCCGACCCGCCGGGTCCGGCCGTCCCGACCGCCCCGCTCCTCGCACCCACCGTGCGGGGAGCGCGGAGAGCACGTGCAGGGCGGCCTCCATCGGGCCCTTGCGCAGCGTGTGCCGCCAGATCCAGCACAGCAGCAGCGTGCAGACGAAGAAGCCGATCAGCCGCTGCCAGTCCTGTCCTCCGGTGAGCGGGAACCAGCGGTCGATCACGATCAGGTGGACGGTGTACACGGTGAGCGCCATAGCGCCGACGGCGATCAGCGGGTCGAGCACGATCCGGCCGATCCAGGCGCGGCAGGCCAGCAGCGTGAGGCCGAGCACGGCGAGGGCGACGCCGATCGCGCCGACGATCTCGAACGATGTGCCGGTGTGGCCCTCGGCGACGGTCAGCCACGCCGGGTCGTTCGCCGGGACCGAGCCGACCCGGCTGTGGAGCACCTCGTACACGCCGTACGGCTCCGCGACCCGCGCGAGCCGGTCGCCGGTGAACAGCTCGACCACGAGCCAGGATCCGCCGTACCCGAGCAGGGCGAGCCCGGTGCCGATCCCGACGAACGCGCGTTGCACGCCCCGGTCGGCCAGTCGCAGCCGGCCGACCGCCATCCCGGCGAACACGAACGGCAGCCACGTGATCGCCGGATAGCTGCCGGTCAGGAACAGCGTCTCGAACAGGTCGCCCGGACCGTGCCAGTCGTCGAATCCGGGGGCCCCGTACGGGATGCCGTCGGTGCCGCCGACCGCGCGCAGCGCGTACGAGACCATCGGCCCGAACACCGCCCAGCCGGTGGCGAGGAACACGAGCGCGCGGGTGCTCAACCACAGGGCGGGCCACGCGAGCAGGAAGTAAAGACCGTAGAAGGCCAGGATGACCAGCACGCCGGTGTCCAGGTCGGCCAGCCACATGCCGAGCGGGATCAGCAGTACGGCCCGGATCAGCACTCGGGTGACCGCGGCCGCGGAGTCGCGGCCGAGCCCGCGCAGCGGCGTTCGGCCGGACATCAGCACCAGCGAGACTCCGGCCAGGAACGCGAACAGCGCGGAGGCCCTACCGGTGGCCCCCTGGACGAGCGTGTCCACACCGCCGTCGTACGGGTCGGGTCCGACGTGCGACGCGAACATGCCCAGGACGGCGAGCGCGCGGGCGACGTCCACACCGACGATCCGGGCCCGTTTCCCTCCCGACCGCTCCGCCGACCGCTTCCCCGGCTCCCCCTGTTTCTCGCGCTCCTCGCGCTCACCGCGCTTCTCGTGATCCCCCGCCTCGGCCCGCATGCGTCCAGCGTAGGCGGGCCATCGAACTCTCGTCGGAACGGCGACGCGGCGCCGGACCGGGCACCCGGCCCGGCGCCGGACCGCTGTCCCACGCGGCATCCGACCGGGTATCCGGCCAGGCTCGGGACCGAGTCGCCGACGCGGGGTCGGCAAGCCCCGCCCCCCGCTATTCGGCCCCGTCCGACGCCTGCGGAGCCATCCGCGCGGACTCCCCGCCGCGGCGCCGCACGGCCATCATGGCCAGGGCGAGCGAGACGCAGCCGACGAACACGCTGACCACGACGGGCGTGGACAGGCCGTGCCGGACCGACGCGCCCGCCGCGCACTGGACCAGCGTCATCGGCAGCATGCCGAGCGCCGTCCCGATCACGAAGTGGCCGGTGCGTATCGCGGTCGCCGCCGCGCCGTAGCTGACCACCGAGGACGGGATCACCGGGATCATCCGCAGGATGGTGATCGGCACCAGGCCGTTGCGGGAGAGTCGGCGGTCGAGTTCGGCCAGGGCCTCGCGCTTGTGCAGCCAGCCACTGATCCGCTCCCGGCCGAGCCGACGTCCCAGGTACAGGCTGATCACCGCGCCCAGGGTGGCGCCGACCAGGGTGACCACCGTGCCGCCGATCGCGCCGAACAGGGCTCCCGCGACCGGCGCGAACAGCGACTTGGGCACGAGCGCGGCGACGCCCAGCGCGCAGACGACGGTGAAGATCGCCACCGAGACCGGCAGCGGCCAGTTCGTCCACGCGCCGTGGTCGAGGAAATCTCGCAGCGAGTCGAGCAAGCCCCGCACGGTGTCCAACCTGCGTCCGCCCCTCGTACCCATGTGGTGTGAATGCGCCGGATCCCGGTGTGCCGACCGATCCGCTCCGAACCGTCGGAGGCGCCGCCACGCCCGGTCACCCGGTCACGCGCGGGCCCCCTGGCGCGCATTCGGCCCATTGTACGGAGGGTTCGCGCTCCCCGCGCGGGGCCCGCCGGCGATGCGAACGATCATGAAACGCCCCCGAAACGATCATGGTGTGACGAAGCGGATCCGGATCCTCCGGGGCGAATCACTGGAGTCGGTGGGGCGCGCCGTGTTAGAAAACCTACTGACCACTAGGTTTTTGACGGAGGATCCATGACCGAGACCACCGCGACCGAGAACACCCCGGCCGAGATCACCGCGCGCACCCGCTTCCGCGCCGCGACCTGCCCCTACGAGGACGCGTCGCTGCCGATCGAGGAGCGGGTCGCGGACCTGCTCGGCCGGATGACGGTCGAGGAGAAGGCCGGTCTGATGTTCCAGACCATCGCGGTGATGGGCCCCCAGGGCAGGCTGCTGGACGACAAGGGCTTCCTGCCGTTCAACCACACGGTGCGGGAGATGATCCTCGAGAAGGGGATGAACCACTTCAACCTGCTCGGCGGTGGCCCGCCCGAGCACATCGCGCAGTGGCACAACCGGATCCAGGAGCTGGCGCTGGAGACCCGGCTGGGCATCCCGGTCACGCTGTCCACCGATCCCCGGCACCACTTCACCGACAACCCGGGCACCGCCGCGTACGCCGAGGGCTTCTCGCAGTACCCCGAGACGCTCGGCCTGGCCGCGATCGGCGACGAGGAACTGGTGCGCGAGTTCGCCGACCTCATGCGCCGCGAGTACCTCGCGGTGGGCATCCGACTCGCGCTGCACCCGCAGATCGACCTCGCCACCGAACCGCGCTGGTCGCGGATCAACGGCACGTTCGGCGAGGACGCCGAACTGACCGGCAGGCTGGTCGCCGCCTACATCCGGGGCGCGCAGGGCGAGACGTTGAACACCGAGTCCGTGGCCTGCATGACCAAACACTTCCCCGGCGGCGGCCCGCAGCTCGACGGCGAGGACCCGCACTTCCCGTACGGGCGCGAGCAGGTCTACCCGGGCGGCAACTTCGACTACCACCTGGAGCCGTTCGAGAAGGCGCTCGCGGCCGGGACCTCGCAGATGATGCCGTACTACGGCATGCCGATCGACACCGAGCACGAAGCCGTCGCGTTCGGCTTCAACAAGGGCGTCATCACCGGCCTGTTGCGCGAACGGCTGGGCTTCGACGGCATCGTGTGCACCGACTGGGGCCTGATCTCCGACGCGAACATCATGGGCCAGACCATGCCCGCACGGGCCTGGGGCGTCGAGCAGTTGTCGATTCCGGACCGCGTGTTGCGGGTGATCGAGGCCGGTTGCGACCAGTTCGGCGGCGAGGACATCCCCGAGCAGGTCGTCGCGCTGGTCCGGGCGGGCCGGCTCGACCAGGAGCGGCTGGACGCGTCGGTCCGGCGCCTGCTGCGCGAGAAGTTCGTCCTCGGCCTGTTCGACCACCCGTTCGTGGACCCCGCCGCCACCGCCGCGCTGGTGGGCACCGAAGCCGGTGTCGCGGCCGGGCTGCGCGCGCAGAGCAGGTCGATCACGGTGCTGGGGAACAAGCCGGTATCGGGGAACGGGCCGGTACTGCCGCTGGCCGAGGGCACGCGTGTGTACATCAACGGCCTGGACCCCGAGGTGGCGTCCGGCTACGCCACCGTGGTGGCCACGCCCGAGGAGGCGGACGTGGCGATCATTCGGATCAAGACCCCGTTCGAACCGCGCGAGGGTGGCTTCGAGCAGTTCTTCCACGCGGGCTCGCTGGAGTTCACCGAGGCCGAGCTGACCCCGATCCTGGACCTGTGCGCGACGGTGCCCACCGTGGTGGACATCTACCTGGAGCGCCCGGCGGTGATCCCGGAGATCGCCGAGCAGTCCGCCGCCCTGGTGGCGAACTACGGCTGCGCCGACGCGCCGCTCCTGGACGCGCTGTTCGGTCGGGTACGCCCCGAAGGCAGGCTGCCGTTCGAGTTGCCGCGCTCGATGGCCGACGTGCGGGCTCAGCGCTCGGACGTGCCCCGGGACGGCAAGGACCCGGTCTTCCCGTTCGGACACGGCCTGACGTACTGAAGTCCGCCCGACGCGGCGAAGTCCGTCCGATGTGCCGAAGTCCACATCGGCGCACCGCTGCCGCTACCCTCTGCGGCTAGCGGCAGCGGTGCGCCGGGACCCGGTCCACGCACGTGTCCACGCACGTGGTGGACGCGCCCGACACGCACCGGTTCACCATTGCCGCCCGCGCCTGCTTAGGGTGCTGCCATGGGTAGCGAGCGGCGGGAGGACGTAGCCCTCTCCTTGCGCGCGACGGCCCGGGCACTGCGGGTCTATCGGCTCCGCGCCGTCGCGGCGACGGTGATCGGTGTGGCGAGCACCGGAGCGTGGTTCGCGATCCTGTCCACGGCCGACGACAACGGTGACGGGGCCTGGGGCGGCTGGGGCATGGTCCCGCTCGTGGTGGGTCTCACCGCCCTGGTGATCGGGATCGGCGCGCTGGTACTGGCCCGTCGAATGCGCCGCACGCTCTCCCGCCACCCGTGGGTGAACTGCTCGTGCCGCTTCCGCGACCCGGCCGACGGCGACGGCGCGTGGGGACCGCCGCTGGTGATCGGCGATCGGGCCGGCGACGGCACGCAGTACGCGCTGACCGTGGTGTCCATGTCGCACCGCTGGTGGCACCTGCACAAGTGCGACGGCGGCGACGTGTGGTTCGCGGGCGACCCCGCGCGCGGCGGCGTGGTCTCCCCGCCCGGCGGCGAACTCCTGCTCTGGACCCGGCCGAGTCGCCTCGGCCGCAGCAGCCGCCCCACCCGCCGGGCCAACCCCGCCGGCGCCTAGAGCGCGTCCCGGGGCGCCTCGCCCCGCCCGAATCGGCTCACTTCACCACCCGCAGGCTGATCGGGTACCGCATCACGTCGCCGCCCGCGGCCCGCGCGCCGCCGATGATGGCGCAGACCGCGATGGCCGAGTACATGACGCCGATCAGCAGGCCGCCGAAATCTCCGAGCAGCGCCAGGAGCGGGGCCAGCACGAACGACAGCAGGCAGGTCAACTGGAAGTTCAGCGCCGCCCGGGCGTTGTCCCGGACGAACTCCGAGCGGGCACCCGCGGTCCTGCGGATCAGGTACGGGCCGACCACGGGCGCGCAGAAGCCGCTCCAGTGCGCGGCGGCACTCCAGCCCCGTTCCGAACCCGGCCGTTCGGGCGGCCCGGGTGGTCGGTTCAGCCACCACTGCGGTGGTGGCCCGGTCTTGGTCCGAGGCATCGGCGGCATCGGCATCTGCATCGGCATCAACAGGTCGTCGAGCAGCGCCTCCAGGTCCGCCCGGGTGCGCCCCGCCAACGCCGAGGCCACCCGTTCCTCGAACTCGTCGGCGTTCAACCTGCCTTCGCCGTACGCGTACTTCAGGTGTTCGATCGTTCGTTCGCGATCCGCGTCGCCGACCCGCATGTGCGCGGGCATGCCGTACCAATGGGGTGGATGAGGACCGGAGTTCGGGTGCATGCGCGGCTCCTCTCGCTCTGCACACGGCTCCATACAGCATGCGCTGTGAACGAAGCGTGGTCCATCAGGGATAACCCTTGGCCCGACCCCGAGACAACAGCCGCAGGGATGAGTCCGTCGCGCCCCGCGGCCGGTCGCGACCGGTCAGAACAACCGGCGCAGCAGCCGCAGCGAGCGGGCCTCCAGGTGTACGGAGGTGCCCGCCTTGGCCGCGGGCCGGTCCCGGTCGAGCACCACCGTCGCGCTGTCCAGGACCGTCCCCCACGCCGCGCCGAACTCGGCCGGCGGCAGGGTGAAGTGCAGGTCACCCTCGTGCGCGTTGATCAACAGGAAGAACGAGTCGTCCCGGATGGGTTCGCCGCGCGGGCCCGGCTCGCCGATCGCGTCGCCGTTGAGGAAGACCGAGATCGCCTTGTTGAACCCGGCCTGCCAGTCCGCGTCGGTCATCGGCCGGCCGCCCGGCGCGAACCACACGATGTCGGCCAACGTCTGGCCGTCCACCGGCAGCCCGCGCAGGAAGCGCCGGCGGCGGAACACCGGATGCTCGCGGCGCAACCGGATCAGCATCTGCACCCATTCCAGGAACACCCAGTGCTCCCGGCCGCGTTCCCAGTCGACCCAGGAGACCTCGTTGTCCTGGCAGTAGGCGTTGTTGTTGCCGCCCTGGGTGCGGGCGATCTCGTCGCCGTGCAGCAGCATCGGCACGCCCTGGGACAACAGCAGCGTCGCGGCGATGTTGCGCTTGGTCTTCTCCCGCAGCGCGAGGACCTCGATGTCGGTGCTCTCGCCCTCGACGCCGCAGTTCCAGGAACGGTTGTGGTTCTCCCCGTCCCGGCCGTCCTCACCGTTGGCCTCGTTGCGCTTGTGCTCGTAGGAGACCAGGTCGTGCAGTGTGAAGCCGTCGTGCGCGGTGACGAAGTTGACCGACGCGGTCGGTCGCCGGCCGTCGTGGCGGTACATGTCGCTGGAGCCGGTGAGCCGGGCGGCGAAGTCCGGCAACACGCCGGGCTCGCCCCGCCACAGGTCGCGCACGGTGTCGCGGTAGCGGCCGTTCCATTCGGTCCACAGCGGCGGGAAGTTGCCCACCTGGTAGCCCTCGTCGCCGACATCCCAGGGCTCGGCGATCAGTTTGACCCGGCTGACCACCGGGTCCTGCTGGACCAGGTCGAAGAACGCGGAGAGCTTGTCCACCTCGTAGAACTGTCGGGCCAACGCCGCCGCGAGGTCGAAGCGGAAGCCGTCCACGTGCATGTCGATGACCCAGTAGCGCAGCGAGTCCATGATCATCTGGAGTACGTGCGGGTGCGACATGCGCAGCGAGTTGCCGGTGCCGGTGGTGTCCCAGTAGTAGCGCGGATCCTGTTCGGACAGCCGGTAGTAGGCGCTGTTGTCGATGCCGCGGAAGCCCAGCGTCGGGCCCAGGTGGTTGCCTTCCGCGGTGTGGTTGTAGACCACGTCGAGGATCACCTCGATACCGGCCTGATGCAGGCATTTCACCAGATAGCGGAACTCCTGCACCTGTTGGCCCAGCGAGCCGGTCGAGGAGTAGGCGGCGTGCGGCGCGAAGAAGCCGATCGTGTTGTAGCCCCAGTAGTTGCCCAGTCCCCGGGAGACCAGGTGCCCGTCGTTGACGAACTGGTGCACGGGCATCAGCTCGACCGCGGTGACCCCCAGCGACCGGAAGTAGTCGATCATCCTCGGGTGCGCCATGCCCGCGTAGGTGCCGCGGATCTCCTCCGGGATGTCGGGATGACGCATCGTCAGCCCTCGCACGTGCGCCTCGTAGATCACCGTGTCGTGGTACTCGTGCCCGGGCCGGTGGTCGTCGCCCCAGTCGAAGTACGGGTTGACCACGACCGAGGTCATCATGTGCGGCGCCGAGTCGGTCTCGTCGATTTGCTCCGGGTCGCCGAACCGGTACCCGAACACCGGTTGGCCCCAGTGGATGTCGCCGTCGAACGCCTTGCCGTACGGATCCAGGAGCAGCTTGGCCGGGTTGCAGCGGATCCCCCGGCGCGGCTCCCACGGTCCGTGGACGCGGTAGCCGTAGCGCTGACCGGGTTGCAGGCCCGGCAGGTATCCGTGCCAGATGCCACCGTCCACCTCGCGCAGCGGCACACGTTCCTCGTGTCCGTTGCCGTCGATCAAGGACAGGTCGACGCCGGTGGCGACATCGCTGTACAGGGCGAAGTTGACGCCCGTTCCGTCGTAGGAGGCACCCAGGGGAAACGGGTGTCCGGGCCACAGCGTCATCGAGGCACTCCCTTCGCAGCCGGGACCGGCTTGTCGGCAAACCTGCCCGGCGCGGGGCGCGGGAACCGTTCCGATGCCCGCTCCGTCACATCGCCATGGGAATCCACGACCGTTCCACGCGCGGGGCCGGGGCCCTGCCGATATTCGTGCTGACGGCGGGACTCGTCGTCAGCGGTTGCACGTCGTCCGGCGGTTCGAAGCCGGATCCCGCGCGCACGCCCGTGTTGTCGGGCGAGCCGATGCGGCTCACCGCGTTCGACTCGTGCGGCGCCTTGGTCGACGACTTCCGCGCGGCGGCGCTGCGCCGGATGACCCAGGAGCGCGACAACGACTCGAAGTCCGGCCGGATCCCGCCCGGGGCGGTGGCGAACGCCGAGGAGGCACCGGCCGCCGCGCCCAGGGCAGCGGCGCCGGAGGGCCTCACCGCCGACCAGGCGGCGCCGACCGCGCCCGAGCACTCGACCACCAACACCCAGGAGCAGGGCGTCGACGAGCCCGACCTGGTCAAGACCGACGGCCGCCGGGTGTTGACCGTGGCCGGCGGGCGGCTGAACGTCGTCGATGTGGCGACCCACCGGGTCACCGGGACACTGGACGTGCCCGGCGCGCGGGCGACCGACCTGCTGCTGTCCGGCGACCGGGCCCTGCTCATCCTGGGCGGCACCACGAACCTGCCCAAGTCCAAGGGCGGTTCGGGCAAGATGGCGCCGATCCCGGGCGATCCGGGCGGCTCCTCCGCCATCGTCCCGGGCAACCGGGCCCGCTTCGTGCTGGTGGACCTGACCGCGGCGCCGCGGCTGATCGGCGACCTTTCGGTGGACGGCGGCTACGTCGACGGGCGGCAGATCGGCAGTACCGCGCGGATCGTGGTGCGTTCGCAACCGCGGCTGAAGCTGCCCGCGGACAGGTCGCCGGCCAAGGCCAAGGATCTGATCCAGCGCTCGACCGCCTCGGACTGGCTGCCGCAGTTCACCCTCGCCGCGGGCGGCCGGACCGATTCCGGCAACCTCGTCGGCTGCGACCGGGTCAGCCGTCCGCAGGCCAAGCCCGGCGATCCCGGGCACACCGGCACCGCGACGCTGAGCGTGTTGTCCTTCGACCTGACCCGCGATCTGGACAAGGGCGATCCGGTGACGGTGGCCGCGGACGTGGACCACGTGTACGCGTCGCAGGCCAACCTCTACCTGGCGACCACGTCCACCCAACGAAGCGTGTCGAGCGAGTCGAAGGTGGTCGGCGGCGGGCCGCCGACCACGACGACCACGATCAACCAGCTCGACATCTCCGGCAAGGGCACCCCGAAGCTGGTCGGCACGGGGGTGGTCTCCGGCTCGATGGTCAACGAGTACGCGATGTCCGAACACGCGGGCAATCTGCGGGTGGCCACCACGCTGTCGGCCGGCGACCCGACTATCCCCCGGAGCGCGCCGAGCGATCTGCCGCTGCCGCGGGGCAACGCCGGCACGAGCGGCGCGATTCCGGATCGCGGTGTCCCGGGCAGTACACCGGGCGCCATCGCCCCGAGCGACCCCACCGACGCCGGGCCGAACCCTCCCTTGGACGTGCAGCCGCCGATCGCGCCGCGCTCCGCGAGCGAATCGGTGGTCACCGTGCTGGCTCGCAGCGGCGACCGGCTGACCCCGATCGGCCGGGTGGGCGGCCTGGGCCGGACCGAGCGGATCATGGGCGTGCGCTTCGCGGGCCCGATCGCGTACGTGGTCACCTTCCGGCAGACCGACCCGCTGTACACCCTCGACCTGAGCGACCCGCGCAACCCCAAGGCGGTCGGCGAGCTCAAGATCAACGGCTACTCGGCCTACCTGCATCCGATCGCCGACGGGCGGCTGATCGGGGTCGGCCAGGACGCCACCGACACCGGCCGGCGGCTGGGCACCCAGGTGTCCCTGTTCGACGTGAGCACGTTGGCGAATCCGACCCGGGTCGCGCAGGTCGCGGTACCGGGGGCGAACTCGCAGGCCGAGCAGGACGCGCACGCGTTCCTGTACTGGCCCAAGGACGGCACCGTCGTGGTGCCGGTGAACGGTTCGTACAGCTCCTCCACCCGGCCGCAGATCGCGCCGGGTGAGAAGTCCCCGATGGCCGGCGGCTCGTTCGCGCTGGTGTTGCGGATCGAGGGCAGTCGGATCGTCGAGGTGGGTCGGGTCACGCACCCGGGCTCGACCATCCGTCGCTCGCTGGTGGTCGGCACCGAACTGTGGACCGTCTCGAACGCGGGGATCTCCGTCGACCGGCTCGCCGACGTGCGGCAGGTGGCCTGGATCCCGACCGCCTGAGCGTCCCGCGCGGCGTCCGGGCGGGCCGGTCTGGTATACCCGGGAGAGCTGATCTGACAGACCATCAGAAACGACCGGGAGCGCATATGGCGGCCACCGTCTTCACCGACCTCCAGCAGATCAAGGACTCGGTGGGCAAGCACCTCGGCCACAGCGAGTGGCTGGAGATCACCCAGGAGCGGATCAACCTGTTCGCCGACGCGACCGGCGACCACCAGTGGATCCACGTGGACGTGGAGAAGGCGAAGGAGGGCCCGTTCGGCGCGCCGATCGCGCACGGCTACCTGACCCTGGCGCTGTCCAACCTCTTCCTGCCGCAGATCCTCGAGGTGCGCAACATCTCGATGGGCGTGAACTACGGCGTGGACAAGGTGCGCTTCCCGGCACCGGTCCCGGTGGGTTCGCGGGTACGCGGCGGCGCGGAGATCGTGGCGGTGGCCGACATCACCGGCGGCATCCAGGCGACCATCCGGATCACCATCGAGATCGCCGACTCGGCGAAGCCGGCGTGCGTGATCGACTCGATCAGCCGCTACCTGGCCTGAGCGCGGGGCGGGTGCGGCGCGACTCGGCACAGCCCGAGCCAAGCCGCACCCGGTGTCGGCGAACGTGTGTCCGCGCGGGTGTCCGCGAACGCCGGACGGGTCCGCATCCCGGTCCGTCCGGCGTCGGCACGGCTACGCCCGCGGTTCGATCACCACGCAGCGGGTGCGGCTGTAGATGGTCGGCATGCACTTGTTGCAATGGATGCACAACGACCTGGTCTCGCGTTCGGCCGCGATCCGGTTGATCAGGTCCGGCTCACGCAGCACCGCGCGGCCCATCGCGACGAACTCGAAGCCCTCGGTCATCGCGAGGTCCATCGTGTCCCGGTTGGTGATCCCGCCGAGCAGGATCAGCGGCAGCTTCAGCTCGGCTCGGAACTGCCGTGCGGAGGCGAGCAGATAGGCCTCCTCGTACGGGTACGAGCGCAGGATCTTGTTGCCGATCAGTTTGACCCCGAGCCGCTGCGGCTGCGGGAAGGTCGCGGCGAACTCGGGCACCGGGGCGTCGCCGCGGAAGAGGTACATCGGGTTGAGCAGCGAGCTGCCGGCGGTCAGCTCCAGCGCGTCCAGCGAGCCGTCCTCCTCCAGCAGGCGGGCGGTGCGGATGCTCTCCTCCAATTGGATGCCGCCCGGGACGCCGTCCTCCATGTTGAGCTTGGCGGTCACCGCGATCCGGTCGCCGACCGCGTCCCGCACCGCCCGGCACACACCGCGCGCGACCTTGGCCCGGTTGGCGAGCGATCCGCCGTAGGCGTCCTTGCGGTGGTTGAGCTTGGGGCTGAGGAAGGCGCTGGCGAAATAGTTGTGGCCGAGGTGGATCTCCACCGCGTCGAAGCCGGACTCGATCGCGATCAGCGCGGCGTCGGCGTGCGCGCGGGTGATCCGGTCGATGTCGGCCTCGGTCGCGGCGCGCGTGACGCGCATGCCGAGCGGGTTGAACATCCGCCCCGCGGACAGCGCGGGTCGGCCGTTGGACTTGGCGTTGGCCACCGGGCCGGCGTGGCCGAGCTGGGCCGAGACCGCCGCGCCCTCGGCGTGCACCGCGTCGGTGAGCCGGCGCAGTCCGGGCACCGCCTCGGGGCGCATCCAGATCTGGTGCCGGTCGGTGCGGCCCTCGGGGGCGACCGCGCAGTAGGCCACGGTGGTCATCCCGATGCCGCCCGCGGCCGGGCGGCGGTGGTACTCGATCAGGTCGTCGGTGACCAGCGCGTCCGGAGTCGCTCCCTCGAAGGTCGCGGCCTTGATGATCCGGTTGCGCAGCGTGAGCGGGCCGAGTTTGGCGGGGGCGAGGACGTCGGGTATCACGGGGCACCTCGTTCTGTGCGTGCGGTCCGGGACGGACCGGGCGTGGACGGGTCGGCGGCGCGCGGGGCGTCGAGGCCGGCGGTGACGAAGCCGGCCACGGCCGCGGCGGCGGGCGGCGCGACGAACACGTCCGCCACGGGTTGGCCGTAGAGCTGGAGCAACAGGTCGAAGGCGAGCCGCCAGCGGTCCGTGATCTCCCGGGCGCTCAGGTCCGGGCGCGCCGCGGCCAGCAGTTCGCGCCAGGGTCCGTGCCGGAACCACGGGTCGTCCCAGGGCAGTTCGGTCCCGGAAAGCACGGTGCGGGCGAGCAGTTGGAGCAACATCGGCCCGTTCGGCTCGCGGGCCAGCCGGTCGAACGGCTCGACGATGATGGTGACCACCTCGCCGACCGTGGGCGTCCACCCGGCCGCGCGGGCGCGGTCCAACTCGGCCAGCGGCTCGGCCCACAACGGCCCGAGGCGCTCCTGCAGCAGCGCCACCACCAGGTCCCGTTTGGAGCCGAAGTGGTAGTGCACGGCGGCCGGATTCATCCCGGCGGCGGCGTTCACCGCCCGGACGGAGACCTTGTCGTAGCCCTGGGTGAGAAAGAGCCGTTCGGCCTCGTCGAGCAGCCGGGCCCGCGATCGCGCTGTCACGGCAGGCACGAAACCACGAAGCGCCGGCATTTTCAATCACTGATTGAATCGGCGATCGAAAACGCGGCCACCGGGAAGCGGCGCGCGTGCGGGCCGACCGGCCGGTCGGGCGCGCTGGTCGATGGGCGAATGGGCGGCGGATCGCGCACGTCGCCGGCCCGCCCGCTCACTCCAGCGGCACCACCAGAACCGGGCAGTGCGCGTGTTCGATCGCGGTGGCCGCGACATGGCCGACCCAGTGCCGCAGTGGGCCTCGGCGGTGCCGGACCCCGACCACCGCCAGCGCACTGCCCACCGAGGCCTCCACCAGCGTCCCGGCCGCGTCGGCCATGACCGAATCCGCACGCACCTCGACATCGGGAAAGCGCGCCCGCGACTGCCCCAGCGCACCCGCCAGCGCGGTCGCGTGCACCTCGGAGACCGCGCGCATGTCCGCGTCGCTGGGACCGGCGAGGCCGGCGTAGCCGGGCCAACTCCACGCGTGCACCGCGTGCACCGGCAGGCCCCACGCCCGAGCCGCCTCGAACGCGGCCCGTACCGCCCGCTCGTCACCGTCGCCCTGCACGCCGAGCAGCACATCGGTCCCGCCCGGACCGGTCCCGGCCGGCGCCCCGTGCTCGCCGCGCACGATCAGCAGCGGGCACGGCGTCCGCGCGGTCAGGAAGCGGGAGACCGAGCCGAGCAGCAGGCCGGCGAACCCGCCTCGGCCCCGCGATCCCGCGACCAGCAGAACCGCGCCCTCGGCCGCCGCGAGCAGCGCGTCCCCGGGCAGGCCGTAGCCGACCCCGGCCTCCACGGCCAGGTCCGGATGGCGCCGCAGCGCCGCCGCCGCCGCGTCCTTGACCAGTTCCTCGGCCGCCCGGCGGGTGGCCTCGTTCGGTTCCACCGGCTCGAAGCCGGGGGTGGCCATCGGCACCCGGATCGCGTGCACCACGCGCAGCCGCGCACCGCACCGGGCGGCCGCCTCGGCGGCCCGGGCCACCGCCCGGTCGCCGTGTTCCGAGCCGTCCGTGCCCACGACCACCAGCGGCGTCTCGACCGCGTCCGGGTTCGCCATGCCTGCCTCCACTACGTCCTCGTTCGGCGCCGCGCCCTCGTCCGGCGGACGAACCCTGGTCCGGTCCGACGCCGGTTCGTCCGGCCTCATACGGCGAAGACCGGCCCGGCGGACCTGCCGCCGAGCCGGTTTCGGGTGACCGCCGCGATCAGAAGTTCAGGTTGCTCAGCAGGTTCGCGACGCTCTTCCCGCTGCTGTGGATGCTCGGCGCGATCGAGGTACTGGCGAGATAGAACCCGAGCAACGCGCACACGATCGCGTGCGGGATTCGCATGCCGCCCTTGCGGATGAAGATGAACACGATGACGCCGAGCAGGACGACGGTGGAGATGGACAAGGCCATGGGGGTGACTCCTCGGGAGGGCGCGCTCGGGAGCGCAGGGGACGGAACGGCCGCACCGTTTTCGGGACAGCGCGAGACGAGTGCCGGTGGGACTGCGGCATTTGTGTGCTTTGTCACCGGCACAAAAACTAACAGAAAGTGTCTATAAAGTAGCAAAATGTCACGCTTTCGCACGGTGAGTCGCGCTCCGTAACCGCGCGCCCGGCGTGTCGACGGCGCGTCCGGTACCGCGCCCGCGGGTCGAGGCCCGGTCGACGGCGTGACCGAGGCGTCCCGGGTGTCCCGGCCCATCGGTCCCGCGAGCGCGCCCGCCGCGACATTCCCGCGGCAACGCCCCGATCGCTCTTCCCGACCCACCCGAGCCGTGGAATTCTGACCGCGCCCGCGCCGCCCGTCAGCACCACTGCCGGAAGGTCAGCCCGTGCCCGAAAAGATCGACAGCGCCGTCCCGAACGCCACCGCGTTCGACGTCTACAGCCCCGACAGCTACGCGGCGGGCATCCCGCACGCCACGTTCGCCCGAATGCGCCGCACCGCACCCGTGTACCGCCACGCCGATCCCGAACGGCCGGACGGCTTCTGGGCCGTCACCCGGCACGCCGAGGTGGTCCGGGTGTCGCGGAACCCGGAGATCTTCTCGTCGCGCGAGCGGCTGTCGCTGCTCGGCGAACCCGAGGGGGACATGCTCGACACCCAGCGACTGATGATGCTCAACATGGATCCGCCGGAGCACTCCCGGCTGCGCAACATCGTCAACAAGGGCTTCACCCCGCGCAGCACGCTGACCCTGGAGGACAAGGTCCGCGACGCCTGCGAACGCATCGTGGCGAACGCCGTCGACACCGGCGAGGGCGACTTCGTGGCGATGTGCGCGGCCGAACTGCCGCTCGTGGTGATCGCCGACCTGATGGGTGTGCCCCAGGTCGACCGGCATCGACTGTTCGAATGGTCGAACAAGCTGGTCGGCGAGGCGGACCCGGACCTGCGCCGGGACGCGGGCGAGGCCGAGCAGGTGCAGATGGAGATGTTCGGCTACGCGGACGCGCTGGGCGCGGCCCGGCGCGCGTGTCCCGTGGACGACATCGTGTCCAAGCTGGTGTGCCCCGACCGCGACGGTCAGGAGCTGACCGCGCTCGAGTTCGATCTGTTCTTCATGCTGCTCGCCGTGGCCGGCAACGAGACCACCCGCAACGCGATTTCCGGCGGCATGCTGGCGCTGATCGAGCACCCCGAGCAGTGGGAGCGGCTGCGCGCCGACCCGGCCGGCCTGGCCGGCACCGCCGCCGACGAGATCGTCCGCTGGGTCAGCCCGGTCAACGCGTTCAAGCGCACGGCGGTACAGGACACCGAACTGAGCGGGCAGCCGATCGCGGCGGGCGACAAGGTGGTGGTCTTCTACGCCTCCGCCAACCACGACGAGGACGTCTTCGCCGACCCCTATCGCCTGGACATCGGGCGCGATCCGAACCCGATGCTCGGCTTCGGGGGCGGCGGCCCGCACTTCTGCCTCGGCCGGCACCTGGCCCGGCTCGAACTGGAGATCATCTTCCGCACCCTCGCGGAGCGGGTCGAGCGGGTGGAATCACTCGGCCCGGCGCGGCGGATGCGCTCCAACTTCCTCAACGGCATCAAGGACATGCCGGTCCGGATCCACCCGGCCTGAGCACGCCGCGGCCGGCCCGACCAGTGGTCGGGCCGGCCGCGCGCACCGCGAACACGGCCCGATCAGGTCGTGGGCACCTCGATGTCGGTCTCCAGTCGGCGGCGCTCCCGCAGCCCCTGGGTGATCGGGTGCCCGTCGCCGAGCTTGCGCCGACACGCGCGCTCGACCCGGACGAACCACTCGCGGGACTCGTCCGCCAGACCGATCTCGCCCAGACTCTGCACCCGGTTGCAGGCCGCGACCAGGGTGTGCGGGTGGTCCGCGCCAAGCAGCACCTCGTACCGCTCGTAGGTCACCCGGTCCAGCTCGGCACACTCGTTCGTCTCGCCCGCCTGGTACAGGTTGTTCGAGTGGTTGAGCGCCGCAGCGAGCGTGAACGGGTGCTCCTCGCCCAGCGATTCGCGCAGGCCCTCGTGGCACCTGCGGCCCAGCGTCATCGCCTCCTCGTGCCGACCGATCGCCCGCAGGTAGGTCGAGAGGTTGCTGCCGCAGCCGTAGGTGAACGGGTGCTGCGCGCCGAACTGCTCGCGGTAGCCCTGGTAGGCGTCCTGGGCGAGTTCGAGCGCCTGGTCGTCGTTGCCCATCGCGTGGTGGTCGGCCGCGAGGTTGACCGCGCAGGCCAGCATGTCGGGATGGGTGGGGCTGAGGTAGGAGCGGTACTTCTCCAGCGTGTCGCTGTCCAGGGACCGGGCGTAGCGCGCGTCCCCGGTCTGGCGAATGGTCACCGCGAGGTTCTTCGAGGTGCGCAGCGCGTCCCGGGTGCGGCCGATCGCCTCCTCGCGGGCCAGCGTCGCCTGCAACACCGCCCGCGAGCCCGGATAGTCGCCCAGTTCACGCAGGTCCTGGCCGACCTGGTTGGCCAGGTAGCAGGTCCTGGGGTGGTCCTCGCCCTGGTTGCGCCGACGCAGGTCGTACGCCGCCTGGTGCACCTCGCGTGCCTCCTCCAGCCGGCCCATCAGGCGCAGCGAGACACCGAGGTTGTTGGCCGCGAGCAGGGCGTCGTTGGTGTCCTCGCCGAAGACCTCGCTGAATCGCCGGTAGTTGTCCCGGTCGGATTCCAGCGCGGTCTGGAAACGACCGAGCGAGCGCAGGTCGCCGCCGTAGCCGCGCCCGGTGATCAGGGTGTGCGGGTGATCCGGGCCGAGCGTCTCGCGCTGCAGCTCCAGGGTGGACCGGTCCAGGTCGTACGCCTTGCGGTAACGCCCCTGGGACCGGTAGACGTTCGCCAACTGCGTACACATCCGCAGCGTCAGCGCGTCGTGCCGGCTGAACGCCGCCCGCCAGCGGTCCAACGCGATCTCGGCGATGTACTGGGCGAACTCCCAGTCGTTGGACCGCCAGGCGAAACGCACCTGTTCGACGATCCAGCGGCGTACGGCCTCCGAGTTGCTCTCCAGCGCACGCGAGGGCACCAGGTGCTTGTAGAGCTCGTCGTAGATCTCCTGGTTGCCCGGGTCGTCCACGTCGCCGGGGGCGCTCGCGGCCAGGATCTCCAGGGCCCGCTCCCGGCGCGCCTGGTTCACGTCCGGCGGCATCTGGTCGCGCAGTACGGCCTGGACCAGCCGGTGCACCTGGATGGTGTCCGCGCCCCGGTCCACCCTGGCCAGCGCGTACCGGCCGAGCTGCTGGAAGATCCTGGGCAACAGCAGGGTGTCGCCGAGCGAGCTGTCCACCTGGGCCAGCTCGCGCAGCACCTCGCGCGAGCGCAGCAGGCGCATCGAGATCGAGTCCGGCGACAGGTACGCGCACAGCTCCAGCAGGCGCACCGCGGCCGGCTGGCGCTCCTTGAGTTCGTCGAGCGAGACGGTCCAGGTCGCGGCGGCAGTGGTCGGGTAGTCCGGCGGCTGGCCCTCCTCCAGGATCGCGGTGACGCGCGTGTTGACCCGCTCCAGGTATTCCTCGACCTGCATCGCCGACTCGGCGAGCCAGGCACCGGCCTGTTCGACCGCCAGCGGCAGGTCGCCCAGCGCGGTGGCCACCTTCTGCGCGTCCGCCTCGGTGAGCGTGGGCACCCGGCGCTGGAGCAGCGCGACGCTCTCGTCCCGGCGGAAGACCGGGACCTCCAACGGGCGGGCGCTGCGCGCCCACAGGTCGTTGCGCGAGGTGACCAGGACGTGTCCGTTGACGCTGCCCTGGGGCATCAGGTCGGCCAGCGAAGCGGGCTCGTCGGCGTTGTCGTAGATCAACAGCCAGCGGTCGTACGGCTCGCCCTGTTGCAGGGTCTGCAACACCGTGGCCGTCGCGTCCGCGACGTTCTCGCCGGTGGGCAGGTCCAGTCGGCCGCCGAGCCGGGCGAGTTGGGCGGCGACGCCCTGGGCCTGCTCGGCGGAGACCCACCAGATGACGTCGTAGTCCGCGGCGAAACGGTGCGCGTACTCGAGCGCGACCTGGGTCTTGCCGACACCGCCCAGGCCGTGCAGCGCCTGGGGCAGTACGGCCGTGGCGCCCTTGGCGAGCTGGTCGCGCAGGCGTTCGAGAATGTCGTCGCGGCCGGTGAACGCCGAGTGCCGGGGCAGCAGGTAGGACACCTTCGGCTTGGTGCCGGGGAACCTGGGGCCGTCCGCGGGCGGTGCCTCCGAGGAGGGTCGACCGAACGCGGTCAGCAGCGCGTCCCGGCAGCTCTCCTCGGACAGCGAGGACAACATGACCGTCTCGCCCACCCCCGGGTCGCTGTCGAGCACGTCGTCCACCCGCAGCGTGACCACGCTCATCCGGTCGACCGCCGCGAGCCGGCGCAGCGCCGTGCGCATCGCGCTCCAGGTCGGGCTGCTCAGCGAGTCCGCCGAGGAGACCACCACGATGCTGTCCACGTCGCGCAGCTTCTCCAGCGGCGTGTCGCAACCACCGGTGCCGACCACCTGGGCGCCCGAGGCGGTCAGTTGGGCCCGCACCCAGTCGACCCACATCCGGTCCCGGGCGCTGTAGAGGATCCGCACGGTCACCGGGGCGGTGTAGCGGATGCGCTCGAAGCGCCGCAGTTCGCGGCGGCGGTCGACCTCTTCGATCGGGTTGAGCCGGCTGATCGCGCCGTCGGTGAGCACGCCGGTCAGCCGCTCGTACGCGCTCAGCAGGCTGCCTTCCTGCAGCGGTCGGTCGCCCAGCGTGGCCAGGGTCTCCTCGTAGGCGTAGAACGCCTTGTACGGGATCTCCACCTCGCCCCAGTACTTGGCCCGTTCGGCCTCGGATCGATCCGCGACGAATTCCGCGAAGCGCTCGCGGGCGTGGTCGCGGCCGGCTTCGAGCTTGTCCTTCTCGTCGTCCTCGACGCGCATCGGCACGGGCAGGATGCGCAGCGGGCGATCGGCCTGTCGGGCGATCGAGCGGGCCACGTTGACGCCGCCGTCGATGGCCTGTTCGTTCAGGGTGAAGCCGTCCACCACGACGTCGGGCAGCAGCGTGGTGCAGATCCCGGCGATGTCGTTGAGGCCGGTACGGCTGTCGATCAGCGCGTAGTCGTAGGACTCGCGCATGTCCTCGCGCAGCGCGTCCAGGAAGCCGATGCCGTGCGGGCTCTCGCAGAAGTCGGCCCAGTTGAAGCCGGCCAGCGTGGCGGCGTACTCGTGGTTCTGTCGGCCCGGACCGAGGAAACGGATCAGGCCGTCGTCGGGGAAGTCCCGGTCGACCTTGACCGCGCAGCCGTCCACCCGGCTCTCCGCGATCCGGGCCGCCTCGATCATCGCGTCCGTGCTCGCGTCGGAGCCGACCACCTTGGCGAACGCGCGGATCATGTCGAGCACGCCGCGCGTGTCCTCGAGCCGCTTGTCGATCAGGTAGGGGTGGAAGTAGCGGTGCAGGCCCGGTGATTCGAGATCCCAGTCCACGACGAGCACGCGCTTGCCTCGGGAGGCCAGGATCCAGGCGACGTTGGCGAGGGCCATCGTGCGCCCGGTGCCGCCCTTGTACGAGTAGAACGTGACGACGGTTCCCGGCGGGTTGTCGCTCATCGTTTCAGTGCTCCTCAACATCGCCACCGGGTCCCCACAGCAACGGGCGGCGAGGGTTGTGTCGGGCCGTGATCCAACGGGGTCGGGCGGGCAGGTCCGAGCCGGTGCGCGCGTGCGGCGGCAGGGTCCGGGCGGCGGTCGCGAACGGCGCGGAGCCGGCGGCCGAGACCCGCGCGGCGGGGCTCGGCCGGGTGCGCACGGTCGGGAAGAGTTCGCGCGCCTCGGCCGGTGGCAGCGGGCGCAGCGGGACGCGGTTGACCTCGACCACCACGCGGGCCAACTCGGCGATCAGGCGCAGGTAGTCGGCCGAGTGGCCCTCCAGCCGCATCAGGTCGAACAGGCCCTGGCGGGCGTAGATCGGACCGAAGTCGTCGTCGGCGCCCAGATCGGGGGTCGGGTGCTCGCCGGGGTGGGGCTCGGTGGCCCGCCAGCGCACGGTGACCATCGCGTCCAGGTGTTCGCCGGTGCGGACCCGGTGGCCGCGCACCCGCTCGGCCATCACCGCCCATTCGCGCATGGCGTCGGGATCGGCGAGGTAGTCGGGCGATGCCAGTACCACGGCCGCGGGAACCGAACACGCGGCCGACGCGTCTGGTGGGGCGCCCGGATCACGATCGCCGCAGGGTGACAGCAGTCCGCGCGCGCCGTTTCGACCGGACGCGTGAGCGGAGACGGCCTGTTCGAGGTCGGCGTGGAAGCGCTCGACGTAGGCACGCTCGTCCCCGCACGACCGACTCGTGAAGAAGACTGGTGTCATCTCGACCCCTGGTGTCGGCGCTTGGTCGCGACGCGCGGTGGATTGCCCTCCCCGACCGTCACTCGTTGTTCCCAGGCTACCCGAGTCCATCACTCGAAGTTACTCCTCGTTACATCAGGTAATCTCATGTTCATCTCTCGTTTCGTGTCGCTCCACTCGTGCCGACTGCCCGCTCACCGGGGTCGCACCGCCTCGATCGCCATTGCGTTCGACCCACGCCCGACGGCCCGATCGCACCCGTTCGGCCGCGTGTCGTGCCGCCTCGGCGGGTACGTCCTCGTGCCACCACGATGCGACGGTGTCCGCCATGGCCCGCACCACCCGTTCGCCATCCGGGGTCAGTTCGCCCGACCCGCGCAGCGTGTCGATCGCCTCGGCGACGTGCGCGCGGTGCACCGCGAACTCGGCCTGTGCCCGATCCTGCTCCTCCTTGTCCGCGATCTGCCGGCGAACCCGCCAGAAATCCGCGATCCCCAGATGCGCGTAAGCACCCTGCAACAACGCCCCCACCGGTCGGGGATCCAACCGCCAGGGCGCCCGGTACCGGACCGCCGAGCGCACCGAGAGATTCGTGATGTCCTGTATCGCGCCGAGCTTGTTGTGCTGGAACTCGTGAACCAGGGTGACGGCCAGCGTGGTCGGACCCACCTCGGGCGTGAGCGCCAAGCCGCCGAACGCGTACCGGGACGAGGAACTGAAGCTGACTCCCGGCCCGCCGACGACCGGAACCAGCGTGGACAGCGCCGCCGTCATGGCACCCGCGTAGGCTCGGTGAGAGTGTGCCAGCTCACCCCACGCGGACGCGAAATTCCTTTGCAGCGAAGATACTTGGCGTGCGCTCAACCGGGCGGTCGGTTGCCAGCGGTGCACGTCCCGATAGGGATCGACGTCCTCGATGGCCAAGGACGCGGTCAGGCCGGCGGCGGTTGCGGAACACCTGCGGTTGACCTGTCGGCGGGCCACCGGGCGCCCGCCCGTCGACCAGTGCCGTCCGGCCAGCGCGATCCGCCCCGGGTCGCCGGCCACCCGCACCCGGCCCAACGTGGGCAGGTGGGCCCAGCCGCCGACGGTGTGCAGTTCGACCCGGCCGGGCGGGCCGTGCTCGGGGTCGGCGCGCAGCGCGGCGGCGGCGGCGATCGCCCCCAGGTGGCCCAGGAGTCGATCCAGTTCGGCGGGCGACGCGTCGGGGTCGGCGCCACCCAGTCGCAGCAGGCAGCGCATCGCCCAGGCACCGGTGTAGGGGTGCATCAGCACCGTCCTGGCCGCGTCCGGCGCGGTGCGCTGCACGTGCGCGAGCAGGTCGAGGGCGTCGGTCAGGCGCGCGGTGCGCGCGTGCGGCAAGCGCTCACGGGCGGTGGCCACGACCGCGTACACCTGGAGCAGCCGGCGGCTCTCCTGCGCCCGGGCCAGCGCGGACACCGCCTCGAAGTCGCCGTGCCCGGCGGCGAGTCGGTCGAAGGCGGCCCCACCGAGCCGATGGGTGCCGATCATCCGCGCCTCCCCGACCCGGCCACCAGGGCCCGCACGTCGGCCCGCACCCGCGCACCGACGTGGTCGATCAGCGCGCGCAGGTCGGCGCAGTACACGGACGGGTTGTCGAAGCCGTTGTCCGGGCGATACCGGTGCGCCCGCAGCCCGCCGCCACAGGTGCGCACCACCGGGCAGCGCCGACACGTCGCGCTCAGCCCGGCCGCGCCGGCTCCCGCGCGAGCGTACGCCGGCCCGGCGAGCACCGTCGCCGGGTCGTGGCGGAAGACGTCCAGACCGGTCGCCGCCGCTCCGTCGTAGGCGGCCTTGAGCGAGTCCTCGCGCTCGAACGTGCCGTCGGTCTCGATCACCACCGAACCCGGCGGCCCCAGACCCAGGATCTCGCTCTGTACCGCCCGGCCCAGGATCAGATCCACCAGGTCCTCCAGGATCCGTACGCGCGTCTCGCGCACCGGGGCCCGATACCAGCGGTCGAAGACCGCGATCAGCCAGCGCGCGTAGGGGGTTTCGTCCGCTCCGGCACCGGGGGGCGGGAACTCCCAGGTGGCGTGCGGCAGGAGCAGGTCGATCATCGGCGGCGCGTGCGAGAGCAGTTCCTCGTAGGTGGCCACCGGGTCGTTGCGCAGGTCGATCGTGCACAACAGGCCGCCGTACAGGGGTCGGTAGCGCTCGGTGCGCAGCAGGGCGACGGCCCGCACCGCCTCGGCGTGGCTGCCGCGCCCGTCGGCGTGCAGGCGGTGTCGGTCGTGGGCGCGCGCGTCGCCGTCCAACGAGACGCCGACCCGGATCCGGTGCTCCGACAACACCTCGGCGCACCGCTCGTCCAACCGGACGCCGTTGGTCTGCATGGTGAACCGCAGTTCGGCCACGCCCGCCACCGCGGCGCGCAGGTCGCGCGCGATGGCGTCGATCCGCTCCGGTCCGGCGAGCAGCGGTTCGCCGCCGTGCAGCACGATGTCCAGGACCGGCAGGCCGAACCGGAGCGCGTGCGCGCGCAGTCGGCCGCCGAGCGCGTCCACGGTGCCGGCGGCGATCACCCGGGGGCGGTCCCGCCAACTCCGATCCCGGAGTTCGTACACATAACAGTGATCGCACGCGAGGTCGCAGCGGGAGGCGATCTTGACCACGAATTGTCGAAACGGCGTCGCTTCGCTCATCGGCCCTCCCGTGCTAGACCCCGGCGGCGCCGCTCCCGCCCGCCCGGGGATCGTCGTCGTCGGCCGGCCCGCTCGCGTGGGCGGCGCCGGCCGCCTCCACGGGCACGGGGTCGACCACACTCTGGAAGCCGGCGACCACCGCCTCCGAGGGCTCCTCGGACTCGTGGATCAGCCGCCGCAGCGCGGACGCGAGCACGGAGGCCGGCAGGTCGTCGAGGTCGTCGAGACAGAGCCCGTCGAGGTCGGGCAGGGCCGACTCCACGTCACCGCGCTCTCCTTGCACCGCAGGTCCCCCGTTCTCCCGCGTCGCTCGACCGTTCGATTTCCCCCCGCACGGCCGGCGTGTGCCGCTCGCGCGTGCCGTCCGGGTGAAACCCGTACATTCGAGTGCGGAACGTATCGCCACGATTACACAAGCCTTCCTATACTAGCCGGGCCGGGTCGGCCTGCGCGATGCTCTGTGTGGGCAGAGTCGTACACACGAACGGCCGGCATGGGGGCGGCACTTGCCAGACCCGCCGTTCCGGCGCGTGGGTGCCACTCGGCCGTCCTTCGTACGGTGCTCGATCCCGGGGGTCGCTTGGTGGACTACGACTTCTTCACGAGTCACGTCGCCGACCGCGATCCCAAGTGGGCGGCCCGCTTTCACGACGACGTCGAGGCCGAGTTGCGGCGCGGGAGGGAGCGGGTGCGCGCGGCGATCCGATTGCAGCCGACCTTCGGCCCGATCCAGGTGCCGGACGGCGACCCGCCCGCGCAGGCGCGCGCGATGGTCGCGCTGTGCTCGGACGACTACTTCGAGGATCTGGACTGCGGGCGCGACTGGGCGGTGTTCACCGACCGGTTGCGTCGACACGAGTCGATCGTCGGCGTCGCGCCGCCGAGTTTGATCGCGGTGCCCTGGACCACGCTCGAACAACCGCCCCCGGACGCCGTGGGCACGATCGAGTGGCCGGTCGGGATCGCCGGACCGGGCCGCGGCCCGGGCGTGTTCGACATGCTGCGGCTGGGCGGCATCCGCGACCTGGGGTACGTGCGCGCGGTGCGCGCGGTCGCCGACCGGGTGGCCGAGGCGTTGCGCCATCGGCTGGCGCCGCTGACCGTCGTCGAGGCGGACGAGGTCGAGCCGATGTTCGGCAGCCACGAGGCCGGGACGCGCACGCTGCCCGAGGCGCCGCGCCGCTTGCCGATCCTGGAGCCGGTCCCCCCGGCCCGCACCGACCTGGTGATCAGTTATGTGGGCAACGACCTGGCCTGGGCGGACTGGGTCAGCGAGGTGCTCACCTTCGAGGACTACCGGGTCTCGCTCAGCCGTTGGGACTGGAGCGCGGGCGAGAGCTTCGGCAAGGCGATGGCCCGCGCGCGCGGCCTGGGCGAACACGTGCTCGCGCTGTTCTCCGAGCACTACTTCGAGGCCAGGCGGCTGGCCATGGACGAGTGGGAGGAGGCGCTGGGCGACGCGGCCACCGGCGGCAGGCTGCTGCCGATCGTGATCGGCAGCACCCAGGTACCGTCGATGTTCCGCGGCGTGCGACCGGTCGACCTGACCGAGGCGGACGCGGTCGGGCAGCGTGATCTGCTCGTCGACGCGGTGCACCGGTTCGCGCCGTTGCCCGCGCGGAATCCGGGGTCCTCCTGAACGTGTCGGACCCGATACCCCCGCCACCACCGCCACCGAGACCGGCGCGACCGCCCAGGATTCCGCCTCCGCCCCCGCCGCGCTCGCCCACGGACAACCCGCCGGTGTGGCATGTCCCGGGCGCCAGAGGCCGGTTCTACGGGCGTGACAGCACCCTCGCCGACCTGCGCACGCTGATGCAGGTCGAACACCGGGTGGTGCTGCGCCCGCAGGACGACCTGCCGGGCATGGGCACCACCCACCTGGCCCGCGAGTACGCCTACCGGCACCGGCACCTGTACGACGTGGTGTGGTGGTTCGACTGTGCCGCCCGGGCCGGCGAGAGCGGCGTCGCGTTCGTGCATCGGGCGCTCGGCCAACTGGCCGACCTGGGCCGGCGGGTCGACCAGCAGGTCGGCCCCGGGCACGAACTGCGCTCGCGGGAGGGCTGGTTACTGGTCTTCGACGAGGTGGACCGGCCCGGACTGATCGGCGAGATGATCCCCACCGGTCCCGGCCACGTGCTGATCACCAGCACCGATCCGCTGGCCCGCCACCTGGGCAGCACGGTCGATCTGCCGCCGCTGGACCGGGGTTCCTCGGTACTGATGCTCTTCGACGCGCATCGCGGATTCGAGCTGGAGATGGTCACCGCCGAGGCGATCGCCGCGTTCGTGGGCGATCGGCCGGCCGCGATCGCCCGGATCGCCGAACTGTTCGCCTCCGGCGAGGTGTCGCCGGAGGTGACGCTGGAACTGCTGCGCTTCGGCAACATGGCCAAGCTGTCCCGGACCATCCCGCAGAACCAGGTGGTCTACCTCGCCGACCTGTTCCTGGCGGTACGCGGCCTGCGCGCGCCGGACACGTGGTCGATCTGGCTGGACCTGTCCGAGGACTACCTCGAACACCAGTTGCTGCACCGGCACATGACCGACGCGCGGTCGATGCTTCTGCACATGATCCGCACCCTGGTCAACGGGCCGGAGCCGATCCATTCGCTGCAGTGCCTGTGCCGCGCGCTGCACGACGTGTTGCCCAACACCCAAGGCGTCGAGGAGGTCTGTCGCGCGATCGAGAACCTACCCGGCTGAACGGGTGGTTCCGCCCACCCTTCCGGTCGAGCGGCCGAATCCGGCCGGCGGGTGCGCGATGCTGGTGCCCATGGTGAACGACGGGGAGCACGGGGTCGACACGGTGCGCTACTTCATCAGCCACGCCGGTTCGGACACCGCCTGGGCGGAGTGGATCGCGGGGCAACTCCTTCAGGACGGCCTGGAGGTCGAACTCGACGCGTGGGACTGGGCCACGGGCGAGAACCTGACCACCCTGGTCAGTCGCGCGCTGGACAACGCGGGACACATGATCGCGCTGTTCTCCCCGGCGTACTTCGTGCCGGAGCGCTGGACCACCGTCGAGTGGACAGCGATGTCGGACGCGCTGCGCGGCAGCGGGCGCCGGCTGATCCCGCTCGTGGTGCACGAGTTGGACCGCGAGGCCATCCCGTCCGTGCTGCGGCCGTTGCTGCGCAAGACGCTGTACGGCAAGTCCGAGGAGGACGCGCGCGAGGAGCTGATGGCGGCCGTCCACGGGCCGTCCCGGCCGACCGAGCCACCGGCGTTCCCGACCCCGCGCACGGGCGGAACGGGCGGCATGGGCGGCACGGTCCCGGCGCCGCCCGGACCGCCCGCGCCCCGGCTGCCGGCCGCGCCCGTGCTCCGGCGCACGATCACGGCCGGGCAGATCCGGGCGCTGACCGACGCGATCCTGGCGGTGCCCAGGATCGCCCGCACCGACCTGTGGAACCTGTGGCTGGATCTGGCCGAGAGCTACTACGAACACCAGTTGCCCCGCGAGCAGATCGCCGCGCCGCGGATCATGCTGCTGCGGCTGATCCACGACCTGTCCACGCTCGCCGAGCCGGCACCGGCGCGCGCGCTGGACGCTCTGGTACGGGCGCTGGAGGACGTACAGCCGACCGGACCCGAAATCGAACACGTCCGCGCGTTGTTGGCCGAGCTGACCCGTCCGGCCGACGCGGCCGAGCAGTCCTCCTGAGTAAAGGCCGCGCGCGGCCCGTCACTTGCCGAGTCGGATCCGCCGGGTCGGCGTCAATCTCCGTACGCGGCACGCCGGCGCCGCTCGTAGGCCCGCCGCCAGCCCGCCCGCCACAGCAGGGCCGTGCCGGGCGGGATCCAGCGCAGCACGCGCCGCCGCTCGGCGTCCGTGGCGTGGTGCAGGTGGAAGGCGACGAGCGCGGGCAGGTCGCGGCCCCAGACCCGCACCGTGCGGGTCGGCATCCGTCCGTCGGGCGTGGCCCGCACGTGCAGGCGCATCAGCGGGAACAACTGGTGCTCCTCGGCCAGGCTGTGCCGGGCCACGAGGTCGTACAGCCGCCCGATCGCGGGCGAGCGGTCGCGCAGCGGCACGCTCACATCGGCGGCACGGCGCATCGCGTCCTCCAGGGCCGAGTGGTCCACCTGGAACGCGGTCACGGTGCGGGCGGCGCGCGGCGAGCCGGCGCGCACCCACGGGTACAGCACGGTGTGTTCCTCGCGGTGATGCGCGCGCAGAAAGCGCAGCACCAGGGCGAGATGCTCCTCGACCGCCCGCACGCGCAGGATGTCGACCGGATCGAGGTGTCGGGTCACCTCGGTCAGTCGGGCCAATTCCTCACGCAGACCGCGGTGCGCGACGTAGCCGGGAGTGAGGTCGAGAGTGGGGGCGCGGGAGGGGGTTCGGGTGGGGGACGCGGGTGAAACGGTGGTCGTCGACACGGGGGCCGCCTCGGGGGCATGGAAAGGGGGAGCCTCACACCGTAAGGGCACCTGGTAGGTGTTCCGCACCGATG
Organism: Embleya sp. NPDC127516; assembly: GCF_044765325.1. Classification (NCBI taxonomy): domain Bacteria; kingdom Bacillati; phylum Actinomycetota; class Actinomycetes; order Kitasatosporales; family Streptomycetaceae; genus Embleya; species Embleya sp. NPDC127516. The sequence continues at coordinate 85,752 of NZ_JBIWJT010000001.1, forward strand.
CAAGGAGTTTTCCGGCCATTCCCCTTCGACGCCCGTTTCCGGTCCGATACCGGCCGAGCCGATACCGAACCGGAACGTCGGTTGTCGTTTTTCTTGCGCCCCGTCCGCGCGCTACTTCTTCAGGTTCGGGATGGTCCAGTCGATCGGCTTGTGCCCCATGGTCTCGAGCGCGGCGTCGATCCGGGAGAACGGCTTGCTGCCGTGGAAGAGCTTCGCGGACAGCGGCGACGGGTGCGCGCCCTGCACGATGGTGTGCTTGGCGGTGTCGATCAGCGCCGCCTTCTTCTTCGCGTGCCCGCCCCACAGCACGAACACCACCGGTTCGTCCCGGTCGTTCACCGCCTTGATCACCGCGTCGGTGAACTTCTCCCACCCGCGGCCCTTGTGCGACGCGGCCTCGTGCGCGCGCACGGTGAGCACCGTGTTCATCAGCAGCACGCCCTGACGCGCCCACGGCATCAGGTAACCGTTGTCCGGGATCGGCAGGCCGATGTCGGCGTGCATCTCCTTGTAGATGTTGCGCAGCGACGGCGGGATCCGCACCTCGGGCCGCACCGAGAAGCACATGCCGTGCGCCTGGTTGTCGTCGTGGTAGGGGTCCTGCCCGACGACGAACACCCGGACGTCCTCATACGGCGTCGCCTCCAGCGCCGCGAAGACCTCTTCGTCCGGCGGGAAGATCTGGTGTTCCTTGCGTTCCGCGTCCACGTACGCGGTCAGCTCGGCGTAGTAGGGCTTCGCCAACTCCTCCGCGAGCACGGGCTGCCAGGACTCGGGCAACGTCTGCACAGCAAGAACCTCCACACGAGGGCGCAACGCCCATGGATCCAAGTGGGATCCAACGTAGCCGCTCGCCCGGACACCCCGGCCCGCACCCAGTGGATCGGTGCGGGCCGAGCCGACCGAAGTGTGACGTGTCGACCGTCTCGTCCGCGTTGCGCTCGACGCCCTCGCCCGGCGTACGGGCGGACGGCCTCGTCGCGCTTACGCCTCGACGGTCTCGTCCGGCTTCGGGTCCGGCTTGTAGCACAGCTTCATCAGGAGCGCGGCGTTCGCGACGCCGACGCCGGCCGCGAACAGGGCCGGGCGCAGGCCCGACCTCCTGCGGCCGATCAGCGCGTCCACCGAGTACTTGCCGTTGCCCAGCGCGGCCAGCGCGACCGCGGCGCCGCCGACGACCGCGGTGTACTCCCAGCCGCCCTTGAAGACGAAGAAGCCCTTGCCCTTGTGGTCGGTCGCCGCGGCGACGCTCATCAGGCCCACCGTCGCCGCCGCCGGCAGCGGGTTGGCCACGCCGAGCGCTATGCCGACGCCGGCCGCCATCTCGGTGCCGGCCGCGAGGCGCGCGTGCACCTCGGCGGGCTTGAGCCCGAGCGATTCGAACCAACCGGTGGTGCCCGCGAGGCCGCCGGGGCCGGCGACCTTGTTGTAGCCGTGCGCGAAGAGCATCGGACCGAGCGTCGCGCGCAGCACGAGCGCAGCCACATCGCGGCCTTCGGCCGCCGCCGCGACCTTATTCTTCCTGCCGAACATTGCCCACCTCATCAACTGACGCATCGTCACATTCGTGTGGGCAACCTACCCGAACACACGGCCCGGGCGAGGACCGGGCGCCCGGGACCGATCGCCTCACCCGCCGGATGGACCGATCCCGGCTCGCTCGACACCCGCGACCGAAACGACCTCGGCACCGGCACCGGCACCGGCACCGGCACCGGCCATCCTGGGCACCACGACGGGCGTGCCGTCGCCCGGCGCGCGCAGGATGTCCGCGTCCACGTCGTACAACGCCCGCACCAGCGCCGCGTCGACGACCTCGCGAGGCGGCCCGGAGGCGACCACCCGGCCGTCGCGCATGGCGACCAGCACGTCCGCGTATCGGGCCGCCGAGGGCAGGTCGTGCAGCACCATCACCACCGTGCGCCCACCCGCCGCCACCTGCCGGACCAGGCCCAGCACCTCCACCGCGTGCCCCAGGTCCAGCGCCGAGGTCGGTTCGTCGAGGAGCATCACCGGCGCCTCCTGCGCGATCACCATGGCGACCCAGCAGCGCTGCCGCTGCCCGCCGGAGAGCCGGTCCACCCGCCGATCGGCCAGGTCGAGCACACCGGTCGCGGTCAGCGCGTCCCGGCAGACCCGCTCGTCCGCGCGCGACCACTGACGGAACAGTCCCTGGTGCGGATGCCGCCCGTAGCGCACCAGGCCGGCCACTGTGACCGCCTCCGGCGCCGTCGGGTTCTGCGGCAACAAACCGACCCGGTGCGCGGCCTGACGCGGCTTCAGTCGCCAGATGTCGTCGCCGCCGACGGTGACCCGACCCGAATCCGGCTTGTGCAGGCGGGCGATCGAGCGCAGCAGGGTGGACTTTCCGCAACCGTTGGGCCCGACGATCGCGACGACACTGCCGGCGGCCACCGCCAGATCCACGCCCGACACGGCACGATGCCCCGGATAACCGGCGTGCAGATCTTCCACGAGCAGTTCCATGGGCGGACCCTCCCGACCGTACACAGCGAATGTAAGGCGAGGCTAACCTAAGTGATCGTGCCGCCGGCACCGCCGGCCCGGTCAGCGGCTCCCGATCTCCCGGAACCACTGGGCGCCGACCCGTCCGGTCCGGTCCGCGAACAGCAGCGCGTCCCGGCCGTGCCACGCGAGCGCGGTCACCGGCGCCGAGACGTGCCGGCGGGCCAGCGGGGTCGGCGCCTTGCGGGCCGAGCCGGCGCGCACGTCCCACACCACGAGCATGCCGTCGCCGCCCGAGGTGGCCATCAGTCCGCCGCCGCCCGGCCGCCAACTCGGCGCGCACGCGTGCGGTTGGGCGGGCAACCGGCGCGGGCGCGGGCGCACGCGGCCGCCGCGGGCGGCGAGATCCCACACGGTCAGGCCGGCCGAATCCTCGGCGGCGAGTCGGTGTCCGCCGCAATCCAGCGCGAGCCCGGCCACCGGCGCACTGCCGACCGCGCCGAGGTCCTCGTGCGTACCGCCCGCGCCGCGGATGTGCACACCCGGCGCGTCGCCCGCCGCGCACAACCACGCGCCGTCCGGCGCGCCCGCGAGCACCCGCACCGGAATCGGGTAGGTCCACACGTTCGTCCGCCCGCGCGGCCCGTACATGTGCACCTCGCCGCCGAGCGCGACCGCCAGCCCGCCGACCGAGTCGACCCAGACCACGTCGTCCACCTGGACCGGACCGTCCACCGCGCGCCAGGACTCGGTTCCGGTATCGCCCGCGTAGACCCGTACCGCGCCGCCGAAGGACACCGCACACCGATTGCCCGCGGACCACGCGAACCGCGCGGGCAGGCCCGGTGTACGCATCAGCAGCGCGCCGTCGGTGACCCGCCACAGCGCGTATCCGGTGGGGCCGGCGAGCGCGACCACGGTGCCGTCGGGCGAGAAGCCGGCGCGGTACACCCCGCCGGGCAACACGATCCGGCCCTGGAGTTGCCCGGTCGCCGCGTCCAGCAGCCGAACCCCACCGGCGGCTCCCGCGACCACGCACAATCCACCCGACAACGCGACGGCGGACGGTACGTCGTCGATCCCGTGCTCCCAGCCCAGCCCCGTACGTGTCGCCATGACAGTCATCGCGGCTCCCTTGTTCGCGGGGCGATCCTTGCGCCTTCGTGTTTCGACCAGGAAAACTCTCAGGTCGAGGCCGGTTTCCCTGGGTTCGGCGAGTCTGCTAGTAAGACGACCGGACCTGTTCGCCGATGGATCGGATCACACCGTTGAGGACCCTCGAAGGCACGGCGTCGACCGCGGCGGACATCGCGGGCGCCAGCGGGAACGAGCCGACAATCCTGGTCGCGGGCCTGATCCTGGTCGCGGCCGGTGCCCTGCTCGCGCTCGCGGGCCGCCGCCGGTTCGCGGACGACCCGGACGGGGCGGAGGACGGGTACGACGAGGACCTCGCCGACCCCGCCGCGGCCCCCGTCCCGGCGACCGCCTCCGCACCCGCGCCCGTACCGGTGCCCCTGGCGGTCGGCCGAGCGGCGGAACGACCCGCTACGGAACCGGAGTCGACGGACACGGCCGCGGCACGGACGGAGGGCGCTCCCGCGGCGGGATCGGGAACCGCGAAGCCGGACACGTCGGACGCGAGCGCACCGGAGCCGGACAGGGCCGAGCCGGGTGAGGCGGCCGACGAGCCGACACCTGCTTCGAAGCCGGACCCGGATTCCGCACCCGAGCCCGGGTCGGAACGGGACCGGAACCAGGACCCGGCACCGGGCCCGAATCAGGACCCGGATCAAAGCGGGGAGTCGGAGCCGACGACCGAGTCCGTCCCGGAGCCGACGGCCGACGGCGAGGCCGATGCCAAGACTGCCTCGAAGTCCCCACCCACGCAGGAGTCCAAGCCCGACACCGGCCCGAAGTCCCCGCCGAAGCCCGGGACTACATCCGAGGCCGAGCCCGCGCTCACCCCCACCGCCGAGCCCACGTCGGCACCCGATGCCGATCCGCAGACCGACCCCACTCCGCCGGCCGACCCCGAATCCGCGCCCGAATCCGGCCCGGACAAAGGCCCCTGACCCTTCGTCACCTCACCGCCCGGCAACCCCCGAGCGGTGAGGCGGCACGCCGCACGTCAACCCGCGACCCGCCCCTGTGCCCGACGCCGGACTCGGCGACCCGCGCACCTCCCCGCCCGCGCTCACCCGCGCGCAACGCCGCCCGTGTGCGCCACGTCGCCCGTACGCTCCGGCGCGAGTTCGTTCCTCGGCCACTCGCGTCCCTCGACGTTCTCGACCGACCGGTTGAACCGGGTCAGCACCTCGAACAGTTCACGCCGCTCGCCCTCGTCCCAGGACGCCAGGACACGCTCCAGACCGTGGCAGTGCGTCGCCCGCTCCCCCGCGAGCCGTTCCGCGCCGCCCTCGGTGATTCGCAGCTTGCGGGCGAGCCCACCGTCCGGGTCCGCGATTCGCTCCGCGTCGCCGGCCCGCAACAGCGCGGCCACCTGGCGATTCACCGTGGAGGTGTCGAGCCGAAACGCTTCTGCGAGTTGTCCGATCGACATCGGCCCCTCGACCTCCAGGCGGGTCAGCAGCAGGTAGGCGGAGCGCTCCATGCCGTCACCCCGCCGCTTGCCCATGACGTGGTGCCGAGCGATCAGCATCAGCTCCCGCTCGATCCCTTCCAACACGTCCACTCCCGCCTTCACACCAATGCGCCGTCCCCACGACCCTAGCGCTCGCCCCAGGCAATGTGCACGATACACATGATGTGTATCGTGCACATTTGTTGACCGCGACAGGTCGACCGCGGCAGGTCGCCTACGGCACGTCGACCGCGCCGGGTCGACCACGGCAGATCGACCGCACCATTCACCCGGCGAACCCTGGAGGCAGTCCGTGACCGGTCCGAGCGGCATATCCGAGCCGAGCCCTGCGGGCGCTCCCGCTCACCCGCCCGGACCCGTGGACCGGGCCGGGTCGGTGGTGGCGGTGCTGGCCTTCTGCGGCGTGGTCGTGGCGCTCATGCAGACCCTGGTCGTGCCGCTGCTGCCCGACCTGCCCAGGCTGCTCGACACCTCGCCCGCCAACGCGTCCTGGGTGGTCACCGCGACCCTGCTCTCCGGCGCGGTCTGCACCCCGGTGATGGGCAGGCTCGGCGACATGTTCGGCAAGCGCCGGATCCTGATGGTCAGCCTGAGCCTGATGGTCGTCGGCTCCGTGTTGTGCGCGCTGTCGGACTCACTGCTCCCGATGGTGATCGGTCGCCTCCTCCAGGGCGCGTCGTTCGGCGTGATCCCGCTCGGCATCAGCATCATGCGCGACGAACTCCCGCCCGCGAAGCTGGGCTCCTCGATCGCGCTGATGAGCGCGACGCTGGGGATCGGCGGCGCGATCGGGTTGCCGGTGGCCGCGCTGATCGCGCAGCACGCCGACTGGCACATGATGTTCTGGGCGGCCGGCGCGATCGGCGCATTGGACGTCGTGCTGGTGCTGCTCCTGGTCCCCGAGTCGCCGGTCCGCCTGCCGGGCCGCTTCGACTTCGCCGGTGCGGCGGGCCTGTCCGTCGGGTTGGTCGCGCTCCTGCTCGTGATCACCAAGGGCGCCGACTGGGGCTGGGGCGGCGCGACCACTCTGGGCCTGCTCGCGGTCGCGGTCGTCGTACTGCTCGGCTGGGGATGGCTCGAACTGCGGACCGCGCAACCGCTGGTGGACCTACGCATATCGGCAAAACCGCAGGTGTTGTTCACCAACCTCGCCTCGGTCGTGGTCGGCTTCGCGATGTTCGCCCAGTCGCTGGTGTTCCCGCAGGTGCTGATGAACCCGGAGAACACCGGTTACGGGCTGGGCAGGAGCATGGTCGTCGCGGGTCTGTGCATGGCGCCGTCCGGCATCGTGATGATGCTGGTGTCCCCACTGTCCGCGCGGCTGTCCGCCGCCTACGGGCCGAAGGTCTCGCTGCTGGTGGGCACTCTGGTGATCGCGATCGGCTACGCGCTCTCGGTGTTCATGCTCGACGCGCTGTGGAAGATCGTCGCGATGACGGTGGTCTCGGCGCTCGGCGTCGCGCTGGCGTACGCGGCGATGCCGTCGCTGATCATGCAGGCTGTACCGATCGGCGAGACCGGTTCGGCGACCGGTCTGAACACGCTGATGCGCTCGATCGGCACCTCGACCTCCAGCGCGGTGATCGGCGTCGTGCTGGCGAACATGACGATGCGCGCGGGCGGACGCGAGTTCCCCTCGCACGACGCGTTCGTAACCGCGTTGTGGTTGGGTTGCGGAGCGGCCGTCCTGGGCCTGCTCGTGGCGCTGTTCATCCCCGGACGCAAACCGGTCGAAGCCGCGCACATCCCGGCGCCGAAGCGAACGGACGACGCCGAGGCGGTCCCGACAGCGGGCTGACCGCTCGGTAATTCCCCCGTCACACATGGCCAGAACCCGCCCGGGTAGCCGATGCTCGTAAGTCCACCCCGGCGCCGACCACCCCCTTGGGAGACCGCCACCCCGACTCCGCCTCTCGACAGGGAGACACGATGAGCCTTCCCACCTTCCGCGGATCACGCTCCTCCGCACCCGATCCGGCCCCCGGACACGGGTGGACCACCGAGACCGACTGGCAGCGGCAAGCGTTGCCGAGCGCGCTGCCCGAGGACTGGCCGATCCTGGCCGGCGGTCTCGTGGTGGTCGCGGCGCACCCGGAGGACGCGCTCCTGGGTGTGGGCGGGCTCATCTCCCGTGCGGTGGCGGAGGGTTCGCGGGTACGGGTGGTCAGCGTCACCGACGGCGACGCGTCCCACCCGGGCAGCCGCTTACCGGGCTCCGTACTCGCCGCCCGCCGGGTGCGCGAGTCCGACCGCGCGTTCGCCACGATCGTCGGCAATCCCGGCGGAGTGGCCCCGGTCGAGGTGATCCGGCTGCGCGTCCCGGACCGGGCGGTCACTACGCACGAACGCGACGTGGTGGACCGCCTGATCCCACTCGTCGCCGACTTCGCGCTGTGCGTGAGCAATTGGCGCGAGGACGGCCTCGCCGATCACGAGAGCACCGGGCGCGCGGCCGACGTCGCGGCCCGCGAGACCGGCGTCGCACTGCTGGAGTTCCCGCTGCGGATGTGGCAGTGGGCGCGACCGCAGGACAGCCGGGTGCCCTGGAGCCGGGCCCTGCGCGTCGACCTGACCCAGGTGCAACAGGCGCGCAAGGAACGGGCGTTGTCCTGCCTGGCCTCACAGATAGCGCCGCTGGTCCCGGGCCGCGACGACCGGGTGCCGCTGCCCCCGGAGAAACTCGCCTACTTCCGCCGCCCCTTCGAGATCGTCTTCCGCTGACCCGGGCGCCGGAGTCGAACAGCCGGTGGGGCGGCGGGCCCGCCGCCCCACCTCACACCGCGAAGCTCTCGCGTCCCGTCGTCAGGCCCTCCCGCAGCACCTTCAGGGTGTGCGTGAGCAGGCGCGAGACGTGCATCTGGGAGATGCCCAGGCGTTCGCCGATCTGGGCCTGGGTCAGGTCACCGGTGAACCGCAGCGCGAGGATGGTCCGCTCGCGCTGCGGAAGGCCGGCGATCAGCGGCTTGAGCGACTCGCGGTACTCGACCAGATCGAGCGCGTGGTCCTCCCGCCCCATCCGTTCGCCGACCGTGACGGCGTCGCCGTAGGCGGACTCGTCGAGCGAGGAGGCGCTGTACGCCGAGCACGCCGCGAGTCCCTCCGCCACCTGCGCCTCGCTCAGGTCGAGCCGCCGCGCCAACTCCGCGGCGCACGGCTCGCGGCCGAGGTCGGCGGTCAGCGCGTCGTTGGCCCGCATCAGTTCCCCCCGCAGTTCGCGCAGCCGGCGCGGTACCCGCACGGCCCAGGACGTGTCCCGGAAGAAGCGCTTGATCTCGCCCGCGATGGTAGGCATCGCGTACGCCAGGAACCCGGTCTCCCGGCCGCCGTCGTACCCGTCGATCGCCTTGATCAGGCCGATCGTGCCGACCTGGAGGATGTCCTCCATCGGCTCGACCCGGCGCCGGTAGCGTCCGGCGGCATGGCGCACGAGCGGCATGTTCAGCGCGACCAGGCATCCGCGCAGTTCGCTGTGCGTACGGGTGCCGGGTTCGGAACGGGCCAGCCGGCGCAACATGCGCTCCCCGAGGTCGCGCGCCGCCATCGGGGCCAAGCCCTCGATCAGGATCGGCTCGGCGAGCACCTCGTCGACGCTCGGGACACCCTCCCGCGCCTCCTCGGCGACGCCGTCGTGCGCGTTCCTGCGGTCGAGCCGAACGCTCATGCGCGTTCCCCTTCCCGAGTCGAGCCTACGCCTGGCGGCTTCTCGGCCCGCCGGCGAACAAACCTCCGGCTGCCACCGGGAAGGGGAACGCGCCCGGTCGGCGGACCGGGCGCGCGGGTGGTCAGCCCGGGATCATCAGCCGTTCGCGCAGCGACGCCAGGGTCCGGGCGAGAAGGCGGGACACGTGCATCTGCGAGATGCCGATCCGCTCACCGATCTGCGCCTGGGTCAGGTTGCCGTAGAACCGCATGACCAGGATGGCGCGCTCGCGCTGCGGCAGTTCGGCCAACAGCGGGCGCAGTGCCTCGCGGTACTCGACCAGATCGAGCGCGTGGTCCTCGGAGCCGAGCCGGTCGCCGACCGTCTCCTGACCGTCCGCGTCGCCGTAGGCGGTCTCGTCGAGTGAGGTCGCGGTGTACACCGTGCAGGCGTCCAGTCCTTCGAGCACCTCCTCCTCGGTGATGCACAACCGCTCGGAGAGTTCGCGCGGCGTGGGTGTGCGGCCGTGTAGCGCGGTCAGTTCGTCGGTGGCGCGCAGCAGTTCGGTGCGCAGTTCGCGCAGCCGGCGCGGCACCCGCACGGACCAGGAGGTGTCCCGGAAGAAGCGCTTGATCTCGCCGATGATGGTCGGCATCGCGTAGGCCATGAAGCTGCTGCCGCGATCCGCCTCGTAGCGGTCGATCGCCTTGATCAGGCCGATCGTGCCGACCTGGACGATGTCCTCGACCGGCTCACCGCGACGCCGGTAGCGCCCGGCGGCGTGCCGGACCATCGGCAGGTTCAGCTCGACGAGCAGTCCGCGCAGATACGAGTGGTCCACGGTGCCCGGTTCCAGCGTGGCGAGCCGGGCGAGCATCAGATCGCCCGCCGCCCGGGCCATCGGCGTGGGCAGCCGGGTGACCAGGTGCGGGTGGGCCAGCAGGTCGTCCAGATCGACGGTCGGTGGTGGCGGGGGTGCGGCGGCGCGGGGTTCCGCGGTCGTGTCGAGGGTGCTCAGGCGCACGGCCATGCAGGGTCTCCCAATCCGGATGGATGGACACCGATAACCCCGAGCGACATCGAGTCTGTGACCTGAAGCACAGGAAGATCAAGAGCCCTCCGGGGGTACGTCCTGACGTCAGGATCGCGACATGCGGCCCCACCTCGGGAAACGACGGACCGACGAAACGGAAAAAACGAGCGAAAGCAGCCCATACGGCGCAGTGAAATCGGACATGAGGCAATCAAACGTCTGCCAAACGTGTCCGAAAAGCGCCACGAACCACCACCCGAATGCTCGGGTGGTGGTTCGTGTGGTTCGGGCCGATCGGGAAAACGATCGAGTTGGTCCGGATTCGATCGGCTTCGACCCGCTCGGATCGCTCCGCCGCGGACCCCGCCGGGTCAGCCCAGTTCGAGCAGCAGGTCGCCGGCCTCGACCGAGGACACCGCACCGATCGCCAACCGGGCCACGGTGCCCGCGCTCTGCGCGGTGATCGACGCCTCCATCTTCATCGCCTCGATGGTCGCCACCGTGCCGCCGGCCTCGACCTCGTCGCCCACGGCCACCTGGAGGGTGACCACACCGCTGAACGGCGCGGCCACGTGCTTCGGGTTATCGGGGTTGGCCCGCTCGCTCTCCGGACGGGCCGGCTTGACCGAGCGGTCGCGCACCGAGAGCACCCGCGGCTGGCCGTTCATCCGGCAGTACACGGTGCGGAAGCCGCGCTCGTCGGCGTCGCCGACCGCCTCGACCGCGAGGTAGAGCGAGACCCCCGTGGACAACTTGATGGCCAATTCCTCGCCCTGGACCAGGCCGTACAGGAACGGCACGGTCGGCACCGCGGAGACGTCGCCGTACAGCCGCTCGGCCTCGTCGTAGTCCTTGGCCGGGCCGGGGAACAGCAGTCGGTTGAGCGTGTCGCGCAGTTCGTCGCCGTCCAGCGCGGCGTCCTGCTCCGGGGTCAGCTCCACGGTGCGCGTCGCGCTCGCGGTGCGGCCCGCGAGGGCGCGGGTGCGGAACGGCTCGGGCCAGCCGCCGGGCGGGGTGCCCAACTCGCCCTGGAGGAAGCCGATCACCGAGTCCGGCACGTCGAACGCGCCGGGGTCGGCCTCGAACTTGGCCGGGTCGGCGCCCACCGCGCTCAGGTGCAGCGCGAGGTCGCCGACCACCTTGCTGGACGGGGTGACCTTGACGATGTTGCCCAGGATCCGGTTCGACGCCGCGTAGGCGTCCTCGATGTCCTCGAACTTGTGGCCCAGGCCCAGCGCGATGGCCTGCTGGCGCAGGTTGGAGAGCTGGCCGCCGGGGATCTCGTGCCGGTAGACCCGGCCGGTGGGCGCGGGCAGGCCGGACTCGAACGGCGCGTACGCCTCGCGCACCGCCGCCCAGTAGGGCTCCAGCGCGCACAGCGCGTCCAGGGACAGGCCGGTGGCGCGCTCGGTGTAGTCGGTCGCGGCCACGATCGCGGACAGCGGCGGCTGGCTGGTGGTCCCGGCCAGCGCGGCCGAGGCGCCGTCGATCGCGTCGACCCCGGCCTCGACGGCGGCGAGGTAGGTGGCCAACTGGCCGCCGGCGGTGTCGTGGGTGTGCAGGTGCACCGGGAGGTCGAAGCGCTCGCGCAGCGCCCCGATCAGGGTGCGGGCGGCGGGTGCCCGGAGCAGGCCGGCCATGTCCTTGACGCACAACACGTGCACGCCGGCCTCGACCAGCTGCTCGGCGAGCCGCAGGTAGTAGTCCAGCGTGTACAACTTCTCGGCCGGGTTGGACAGGTCGCCGGTGTAGCACAGCGTGCCCTCGGCGATCGCGTGCGTGCCGAGGGTGGCCTCGATCGCCGGACGCATCGCCTCGATGTCGTTGAGCGCGTCGAAGATGCGGAACACGTCGATACCGGTGCGGGCGGCCTCCTCGACGAACCGCACGCACACCTTGTCGGGGTACGGCGTGTACCCGACGGTGTTGCGACCGCGCAGCAACATCTGGATGTTGAGGTTGGGCATGCCCTCGCGCAGCGCCGCCAGGCGGTGCCACGGGTCCTCCTTGAGGAAGCGCAGCGCGACGTCGTAGGTCGCCCCGCCCCACGCCTCGACGCTCAGCAGCTGCGGCGTCATCCGCGCGACGTAGGGCGCCGCGGCGGCCAGGTCGTAGGTGCGCACCCGGGTCGCCAGCAGCGACTGGTGCGCGTCGCGGAAGGTGGTGTCGGTGATCGCCAGCGCGCTCTGCTCGCGCAGCGCCCGGGCGAAACCGGCCGCGCCCAGCTCCAGGAGCCGGTCCCGGCTGCCCTTGGGCAGGTCGCCGGTGGGCAGCTCGGGCAGCTTGGTGCGCGGGACGGCGATGCTCGGTGTCGGGCCGTAAGGGCGGTTGACGGTGACGTCGGCCAGGTAGGCCAGCAGCCGGGTGCCGCGGTCGGCACCCGGGCGGGAGCGGACCAGTTCGGGGTGCTCGTCGATGAACGACGTGGTGATCCGGCCCTGGCGGAAGGCCGGGTCGTCGAGCACGGCCTGCAGGAACGGGATGTTGGTCGCGACGCCGCGGATGCGGAACTCGGCCACCGCGCGCCGGGCCCGGTTGACCGCGTCGCCGAAGGTCCGGCCCCGGCAGGTCAGCTTGACCAGCATCGAGTCGAAGTAGGGCAGCACCTCGGCGCCGGTGTAGGTACCGCCGTCCAGGCGCACGCCCGCGCCGCCGGGCGAGCGGTAGGCGGACACGGTGCCGGTGTCCGGGCGGAAGTCGGCCGCGGGGTCCTCGGTGGTGATCCGGCACTGCAGTGCCGCGCCCTGGATCCGGATCTCGCTCTGCACCAGCCCGAGATCGGTCAGGCTCGCGCCGGAGGCGACCCGCAACTGGGCCTGCACCAGGTCGACTCCGGTGATCTCCTCGGTGACCGTGTGCTCGACCTGGATGCGCGGGTTCATCTCGATGAACACGTACCGGCCGCGCTCGTCGAGCAGAAACTCCACGGTGCCCGCGTTGCGGTAGCCCACGGCCTCCGCGAAGCGCACCGCGTCGGCGCAGATCCGGTCCCGCAGTTCCGGGTCCAGGTTGGGCGCGGGCGCGATCTCGACGACCTTCTGGTGCCGCCGCTGCATCGAGCAGTCCCGCTCGTACAGGTGCACGACGCCGCCGTCGGCGCCGGCCAGGATCTGTACCTCGATGTGGCGGGGGCGGATCACCGCCTCCTCCAGGAAGACGGTGGGGTCGCCGAAGGCGGTCTGCGCCTCGCGCATCGCGGTCTCGATCGAGGAGCGCAGGTCCTCGCGGCGGTCCACCTTGCGCAGCCCTCGGCCACCACCGCCGGCGGCGGCCTTGACGAAGATCGGGAAGCCGATCGTGTCCGCGGCGGCCACCAGCGCGTCCACGTCGTCCTGCGGCGGCGCGGTCTGCAGCGTGGGCAGCCCGGCGCCCTTCGCGGCCTCGAGCGCGCGCACCTTGTTGCCCGCGAGCGAGAGCACCTCGGCCGAGGGGCCGACGAAGGTGATCCCGTTGGCCTCGCACGCCTCGGCGAGCAGCGGGTTCTCGGACAGGAAGCCGTAGCCGGGGTAGATCGCGTCGGCACCGCACGCGATCGCCGCGCCGACGATGGTGTCGACGTCGAGGTAGGCGCGCAGCGGATGGCCCCGCTCGCCGATCTCGTAACTCTCGTCCGCCTTCTGGCGATGCAGCGAGTGCCGGTCCTCGTACGCGTAGACGGCGACCGTGGTGATGTCGAGCTCGGTGGCGGCGCGCAGGGCGCGCACGGCGATTTCGCCTCGGTTGGCCACCAACAGCTTACGGATCACGAGCTACGTACCTCCTTGCCCGGGGTGTCCGGGTGCGGGGGAAATCGGACGGGTGCCTCGGGACGACAGAGTGCCGTGCCCTTGGTGGGGCGACGGCATCGGGGTCGAACCTGCGTGACTTTAGGACACGTGTGCAGGTGCCCCGCAGGCCCGGTCCACATGCCGGGCACATCGGACCAGACCGAATTCCCGGCCCCACCTGCGAATTCCGGGTTCGTCGGAGGTGGTGTGAGCTTGATCGCAGCCCGCATCGCGAGACGCGACGGCATTGTCGCGCCGCTCGCGAGCCGCGACGATCTGTGCGGGACCGCACCGCGGGCCGGGAAATGTCGGATCATGCCGGGAGCCGGGGAACGTCCCGGGGGGACGAGCCGGGAATGGGGAGCGCCGTGAGGGTTCGGATGGGCGTGGTGGTCGCGGTCGCGGCCGTCGTGCTGCCGGTGGCCGCGTGCAACGACGACGGCGGCACGAAGGCGGACGGCGCGAAGAGCCCGAGCCCGACCGCGGGCGGCGCCGGCGCGGGCGGCGATTTGCGGGCGGTGGACGCGTGTGGGGTACTCACCGCCGAGCAGGTCTCGCAGGCGCTGGCGATGCCGGGGCTGCGGGCCGCGCAGAATCCGCTGGGCTGCGACTACGCGGCGGCCGACGGGGCTCCGGTGATCAGCACGATCGCGACCCGCTCGAAGACCTCGGGCGGCGTGGACAAGGCACTGGACGCCTACCTGGGCACGCTGGGCGACACCCGGACCGAGAAGGTGCCGGGCCTGGGCGACGCGGCGGTGTACGTACAGCCCGACACGATCGGTGGCGTATTGGTGATCGCGGCCCGTCGCGGCGACGAGACGGCGGTGTTCTCGCTCAACGCGGGCGGCGGCGACCCGCCGCCGACCAAGGACCAGTTGGTCACGCTGGCGAAGCTCGCGGTGGCCAAGCTGTGACGCGCCCATCACCGTGAGCATAGGGCTCCGAGCCGGACCGGGGAACACCACGGTCGACACAGCGTGAACGGATCCCGACCTTCCGTGATCGCGGTGTGCCCCGATCGCGCTCTATCGCGCCGATCTCGCACGCAGTTCGGTCCGCACACCGATTTCGCACCGATGAGGGACCAATGGCCCGGCTGTTTCCCGCATCGGCGGGAACATGATGGGCAGGGGAGATTTACATACCCGGGCGCGGTGGGGACCGACAGGCGCCGACGGGTCCGTGCATCGTGTAGCGGGAGCGACGACTTGACTGATCTCCTGACCACCCCCGGACCGGGGCGCGAACGCTTCGAGCGTGACGCCGTGCCGTTCCTGGACCCGCTCTACCCGGCCGCGCTGCGGATGACCCGCAACGCCTCGGACGCCGAGGACCTGGTCCAGGAGACGTTCACGAAGGCGTACGCGTCCTTCCATCAGTTCCGCGACGGAACGAACCTGAAGGCCTGGTTGTACCGGATCCTCACCAACACCTTCATCACCTCCTACCGCCGGAAGCAGCGGCAGCCGGTGGCGTCGGGCGTGCAGGAGATCGAGGACTGGCAGCTCTACCGGGCCGGAACACACGAGTCGACCGGTCTGCGGTCGGCGGAGACCGAGGCGTTGGACCACCTGCCGGACTCGCAGGTGGTGGCCGCACTGCGGGAACTGCCCGAGGAGTTCCGGGTCGCGGTGTACCTGGCCGATGTGGAGGGCTATCCGTACAAGGACATAGCCGCGTTCATGGGCGTCCCGCTCGGCACGGTGATGTCGCGCCTGCACCGCGGTCGGCGGCGGCTGCGCGAGGCGTTGGCGGACTACGCGCGCGAGCGCGGGCTCGTCGTCGCGGCGTAGTCCGCGGTCGCCTGTGGCGGGGTGTCCCGCCGAGGTGACGCCTACAGGTACTTCTGGACCTCGGGCAGCAGGTCGCCGAACGTGTTGCCCTTGGCCGAGCGGCCGATCGCGGTCAGCACCCAGCCCTCGCCGCCGCGCGCGAGCTTGACCATGATCTGCGCGTTGTCGTGCGAGTCGGTGGTGGAGAGTTCGTAGCGCACGAGTTCGCTCTCGTCGCGCTCGTCCACCAGCCGGCAGAACGCGTTGGCGACCCGGGAGAAGTCGTCGCTGGAGAACGCGCTGACCGTGAAGACCAGCGCCGTCACCCGCAGCGGCAGCGCGGCGAGGTCCACGATGATCGACTCGTCGTCCCCCTCGCCGGCCCCGGTGGTGTTGTCCCCGGTGTGCGTGACCGCGCCGTCCTTGGAGACCAACTGCCTGGACCACACGGTGTCCACGAGATGGTGATCGGCGTCGAACAGCAGACACGACGCGTCCAGGTCGACGCCGGTGAGCGCCTGCAGCCCCGGGCGCAGCCCCTCGTGCTTGATCGGGTCCCAGCCCAGTCCCATCCGGACCCGGGCGACCGAACCGGCCTCGCCCTTGCCGATGCTGACGCGCTCTCCCTGTGCGAGAACGACCGTCATCGCAACTCCCCTCCGCGGTGGTTCCCCGATGCCGCGCCTCGTCGACGGACGCGGCGCGTTGACGCAGAGCATCCTAGGGTGTGCCTTCGATCCCCCGTCGTGGGCTCCGAGGCGGGCGGGGGTGGGTCGGCGGGGGTGTGACGGCCTTCGGCGTCGGGCGGGCGGTCAGGCCGTGCTGCCCGGGCGGGGCGTGCCCGACGAGCTCGTGCGGTCGGGGATCTCGATCACGTCGGCCGCCGGCGGCACGGTCACCTTGACCGGGATGTCGAAGTCGCCGTAGCTGATCGACCCGCTGTTGGTCGAACTCTTGGACACGATCAGCACCGGGTAGGGCTTGCCGCCCTGGGCCTCGATGTAGACCTTGCCGCTGTTGCTCCCGGGCGGACCGGTGAGCGGGATCATCCTGCGGTCGTCGATCGTCTCGATGGGCAGCTTGACGCCGTCCTCGGGGAAGTTCTTCAGGGCCGCGCCGGGGTCGGCGACGGTGGTGATGCTGCGGACGCCGCGCAGTTTCTCGCTGTTGACGTCGCCCTTGAGCCATTTGCCGGCGAGCAGCTTGGCGGCGAGTTCGCCGTCCACGGTGCCGACCAGCGAGCGGTACGCCCGCTCGTCGCCCTTGACGTACATGTCGGAGCCGACCCGGCGCACTTCCAGCCGGACGTCGTTCTGCTGGATGGTGCCCTGGAAGTCCTCGCTGCCCCGGTCCACGCGCAGGTCGAGCCGCATCGCCTTGCCGTCGGAGACGATGTCCGCCACCACGTGCACGGTCTTGAGACCGGACGCGGACTGCTTTGCCCGGCGCGCCAGTTCGCCGACGTCGAGGTCCTCGTTGCGGACGTTCTCGTCCAGGCCGGAACCCGCGGACTCGGTCACCGGATCGGTCGGCGACGTCTTCTCGATGGTCGACAGCGGACTCTCGGCGGTTCCGCACGCGGTGAGCGCGCCAAGCGATACGCACACCGCCGCAACGGCCGAGATCCTCAGTGTCCTCGCGCGATTTCGACGCACAACCACTCCTTGCTCCACCGATTGTCCTGCCCCTGGGACGGCCCGACCCCCCAGCCGGTTCCCCCGCCCCGCTCGCTCCCACGCTATGCGCCGACCCACCCGTTGTCCCGGGGGAATCCCTGGACTCGCGACGCGGGACGGCCCGCCGTGGACCGTGCCGCGCGGCGCGGGGGTGCCGGGGCGGGTCGCGGGTTCGGGCGACGGCGCCTGACCCGGGTTCGCGCGCACTAGCATCGGCGGGTCGGTTGTCGTGGCTGGAGGTCGGTTCGTGTCTGCTCTCGTCTCGCTTGACTCACCCGTGCCGGATCGGTTCGACGCGGTCACGGTGGCCGGGGAGGCGATGTCACGCGAGGCGTTGTTCGGGGCCGCGACGGCGTTGGCGGATCGCATCGCGGGCGCGCCGGCCGTCGCGCTGCGGGCGGACGCGAGTTCGGCCACCGTAGTGGCCACGCTGGCCGGCCTGATCGCGGGCGTCCCGGTGGTCCCGGTTCCGCCGGACTCGGGTCCGCTGGAGCGCGCGCACATCCTGTCCGACTCGGGCGCGGTACTGCTGCTCGCGCCCGGCCCGTGGACCGACACCGGGTTGCCGACCATGCCGGTCGACCTCACCGCGCGCTCGGCGAGCACACACCGGGAGCCGGCTCCGGACACGACCGCGCTGATCCTGTACACGAGCGGCACCACGGGTCCGCCGAAGGGCGTGCTGATCCCGCACGCGGCGATCGCGGCCGGCCTGGACGGGCTCGCCGAAGCGTGGGCGTGGACGGCGGACGACGTCCTGGTCCACGGCCTGCCGCTGTTCCACGTGCACGGTCTCGTGCTGGGCGTACTCGGCGCGCTGCGCGTCGGCTCGCGGGTGGTGCACACCGGCCGGCCCACGCCGGCGGCGTACGCACAGGCCGGCGGGAGCATGTACTTCGGCGTGCCCACGGTGTGGTCTCGGGTCACGCGGGACGAGGACTCGGCACGCGCGCTCGCCGGCGCGCGGCTGCTGGTGTCCGGGAGCGCGCCACTGCCCGTGCCGGTGTTCGAGCGGCTGACCGAACTCACCGGGCATCGGCCGATCGAGCGGTACGGCATGACCGAGACGCTGATCACGGTCAGCACTCGGGCGGACGGCGAGCGCCGGCCCGGCTTCGTGGGATTGCCGATCGCGGGCGTGCGCACCCGACTGGTCGGCGAGGACGGGTCGGCGTGTCCGTACGACGGCGAAACGGTCGGCGAGTTGCAGATCGATTCGCCGACCCTGTTCCAGGGCTACCTGAACCGCCCCGACGCCACCGCCGAGACGCTGACCCCGGACGGCTGGTTCCGCACCGGCGACGTCGCGGTGATCGACGCCGAGGGCCGGCATCGCATCGTCGGCCGGGCGAGCACCGACCTGATCAAGACCGGCGGCTACCGGGTCGGCGCGGGCGAGGTGGAGGCTTCCCTGCTGGCCCACCCGGCCGTGCACGAGGCGGCGGTGATCGGCGTCGCGCACCCCGATCTGGGCCAGGAGATCGTCGCCTTCGTGGTCTCCGGCGCCGAAGTGACGGAGCGTCAGCTCATTGACCACGTCGCGTCCGGACTGTCCGTCCACAAGCGCCCCAGGCGCGTGGTCTTCGTCACCGACCTGCCCCGCAACGCCATGGGCAAGGTCCAGAAGAAACTTCTGACGGACTGACGGGTCACCGGGTGGCGGTTTGGGTCCGGGGAGGTCGAGTGCGATGCGGGCTTCGAGGCGTTCGGGCTCGAGGCGTCAGTCGCGGCGGGCGATCAGGGTGGTTTCCGGGAGGCGGACCAACGGAATCCGGCGGTCGGTGCGGGTCTGGTAGTTGTTGTAGTACTCGCGGTCGGCGGTGAGCGCGGCCCAGGTCTTGGTGTACTCGTCGCCGTCGAGGATCTCGGCGGTGCTCCAGTACGTTGCGTGCTGGACGCGGACCAGCAGTTGCGGGTTGGCCGTGCGGTCGGACAGGTTCACGTACCAGGACGGGTGCTTGGCGGCGCCGGCGAAGGAACCGACCACGACGCGGTGGCCGTTCTCGTCCGCCCAGAACGGGAGCGCGACCTTGTGCAGCTTGCCGCTCTTGCGGCCGACCGTGTGCACGAGTACGTGGTTCATCCCGGCCAGGAGCCAGACGTCGTCGCCGTCCGACTGCTCCATCTGCGAGACGTGCTCCTTGGTGAAGAGAACGATCTCCTCGGGCGAGGGCTCGATGAACTCGTCGTTCTTCTGTTCCACCATGATCGTTTCGCTCCCGGGAAGGCACGCGCGGCAGTTCGGTTGCGCGACTCTAGTCGGGCCCCCGCCAACCATCAATGGCCGTTCGGGGATCGCGCGACGTGGGCCGCGTCACGACGCGACGGTCCCCCGTTCGGCCACCGACGCGGCCGCCCGAACGAGACTCGGCACGGCCGTCGAGCGGGATTGCCGGGGCCAGGCGATGGCCGGAACCGCAGGTGGGACGTCCGCAACCGGTCGGTAGACGACGCCCGGGCAGGGATGGCGGGCGGCGACGGAGACGGGCAGCGGCGGGATCCGGAGAGAACCTGCTGGGTCACGGGGTGGGCGAGACCTGGGCGTGGGGACTCGCCGACATGGTCGAGTCCCTGGACGCCCAGGGCTACTACGGCGCCGACGCGCCGAGCACCCCCGACGACACGCCGACCACGTGCCGCCGATGGTGCGAGGAGGTGCTGCGGCCGGCCGTGGCGTCCTGAGGTCGAGGCGGCGGCTCCGACGGCCGCCGCCGATCACCACCGACGACCGTCGACGGCGGCGGAGCCGTTCGAGCGAGATCCGGCCGGTGGACGAGGCGGCTACGGCCGGGTGAACGCCGGGCTGTTGCTGTCCGCGGGGAGGTCGGCCAAGGGCTCGGCGAGTTCCGCGTGGGTCGGGCCGACCTCGGCCGCCAGTGCGTCCAGCGCGGGCAGGTCGAAGCCGTACAGCGTCGCCGCGTTCCCGGCCAGGATCGCGCGCAACTCGGTCGGCGAGGCGTCGTGGAAGGACCGACGCAGCGCCTCCCGCGTGTACGGATAGGTGCCCTCGTCGTGCGGGTAGTCCGCGCCCCACATGTAGCGGTCGATGCCCAACTCGTGCCGCGCCAGCGCCTCCGTCGGCGACGGGAAGCTCGCGCCCACCCAGCAGTTGCGGGCGAAGTACGCGCTGGGCGGCTCCGGCAGCCGGTCGGCCTCGGTGTACTTGAGCTCACCGATCCGACCGGTGGCCATCTGCGCGTGGTAGCCGTCCAACTGCCGCAGTAGCGGCGGGATCCAGGCCGCGCCCTGCTCGGTGATGGCGAACTTGAGCCGGGGAAAGCGCGCGAACGCCCCGGAGAGCAGCATGTGGGTCAGCGGCCGACGGGAGAACAGCGTCGCCTCGGCGATCCACAGGAACGTCGCGGCCGGGTGGTCGCCGTAGTCCGGACTGCCCGACCCGCCGTGGTTGACCACCGCCAACTCCAGGTCCTGGCACACCTCCCAGAGCCGGTCCCACTCCGGCGCGTACAGCGGCAGGATGCCGCTCACGTCCGGTGGCGTAGTCGGGATCAGGATGCCCGCGAGCCCCTGTTCCTTGGCCCACACCGCCTCGGCGACCGCGTCCTCGATGTCGTTCAGGAACACCTGGGCCAGCCCGGCCCGACGCACCGCGTTCGCCCCGCCGCACCACTGGGCCAGCCACCGGTTGTGCGCCCGGATCCCGGCCAGTCGGCGGGCGTAGGAGCGCGCCGACGGCGGGCGGGCGAGCAGTTGCCCGGTCGGGAAGAACGGCGGCACCGTGTTGGGGAACACCACCTCGGCGACGATGCCGTCCGCGGCCAACTCGGCGATCCGCCGGTCGTCGTCCCAGTTGCGGGTGCGACCGTCGCCCTGGAGGTCTCGGAACGGGTTGCGGTAGCGCTCCCGCCAGTCGTCGAACTCCGCGCGCCAGGACGGGTCCAGGAACTCGCGATAGGTGTCCATCCCGGCGCCGGCGTGCCCGTCCGCCGAGATGATCGTGTGCCGATCCGACACGGCCCTCACCCCTTTCCGTCCAGCTTGAACACCCGCATCGCGTTCTCCCGCAGGAACTTCGCCCGCACCTCGGGCTTGAACGGCACGTCCGGCAGTTCCCGGAAGATCCGCTCCAGGGACAGGCCCATCGGGTAGTAGCCCGCGTACATCACCTTGTCCGCGCCGCGCGTGTTGGCGTAGTCGACGATCGCCTTGGGGTAGTACTTCGGCGCGAACGCCGACGTCATGTAGTACAGCCCCGGCCACTTGAGCATCAGCTTGACCGCGAGGTCCTCCCACGGCTCCGCGCCGTGGCGCATCACGATGCGCAACTCCGGGAAGTCGTAACAGACCTGGTCGAAGTGCATGACGTCCTGACACCCGGACGGCACCCGCGGGCCGGCGATGCCCGCGTTGGAGACGATCGGCAGGTCCAGGTCGATGCAGGTCTGGTAGATCGGGTAGTAGCGCCGATCGCTCACCGGCACCTGCGGGTTGCAGCCGGCCGGGAACGTGGTCACCGCGACGATGTGGTGCTCCTCGTACGCCCGGCGGATCCGGCGGACCGTGGTGGTGATGTCGTTGGGGTCCACCTCCAGCGTGGGCCGGAACCGGTCGGGGTGCTCGGCGATCGCCCGCAGCGCGGTCTCGCTCATCCCGACCAGACCGATCTCGACGCCACAGGCGTCCATCTGCCCGAGCGTCACCGCGATCGCATCGACGCCCTCGTCCAGGTGGTTCGGCACCCCCTTGAACATGTACTCGGCGGGGAACTCCATCTCGCCGCTCTCCGCGTCGCGCAGTTGCGGCTTCAGGAAGTCGTAGTGGCTCTTGGCCTGTGCGCTGGGGAAACCGATCATCAAGTCGATCGCCCCCGCCCCGGCCGTGGACCCGACTGCGGACATGGCAAAACCCCCTGCGCCATCAAGTTGATTGACTCCATCAACTTAACAGCAGCAGGGGGTATGGGCCATAGCCATGGAGGGCGTCAGCGGTTGGTCATCGCCTGCTTGATCAGGGTCCGTCCGAAGTCCCACATCAAACCGGTGCCCTTGTGCGCGTCGTCCATCACGTCCACGAACCCGGCCACGAAGTGCTCCACGTCCTCGGGTCCCACGACGTACGGCGGCAGCAGCTTGATCACGTCCATGTGGTCGCCCGCGACCTGGGTCAGCACCCGGTGCCGCTGGAAGAGCGGCACCACCACCATCTGCGCGAACAACCCGTGCCGAGCCGCCTGCAACGCCGTCCACCCGGCGCGCAGCTTGAGCGAGCGCGGCTTGCCGAACTCCAGGCCGATCATCAGGCCCCGCCCGCGCACCTCGGCGAACAGCTCGTACTTGTCGATCAGCGGGGCCAGACCGGCCACGAACGCGTCGCCCATCCGCGCGCTGTTGCCGATCAGGTCCTCGTCGTCGAGCACCGCCAGCGTGGCCAGGCCCGCCGCCATCGCCTGGTTGTTGCCGCCGAACGTGCAGTCGTGCACGAGCACGCGGTCCATCGTCGAGTAGACCTTCTTGAACACCCAGTCCCGGGTCAGCGTCGCGCCGATCGGCACGTATCCGCCCGACAGCGCCTTGGCGACCGTGACGATGTCCGGCTCGACGCCGTCCTCCCACTGGTACGCGAAGAATTTGCCGGTGCGGCCCATCCCGGTCTGCACCTCGTCGGCGATCAACAACGCGCCGTGTTCGCGCAGCAACCGCTGCGCGGCGGCCAGCCAGCCCGGCGGCGGAGCCAGCACGCCCTTGCCCAGGATCGGCTCGATGATCAGCGCCGCGACGTCACCGCGCTTCAACTCCCGCGCCAGCGCGTCCAGATCGCCCAGCGCGATGCCCACGTCCGGCAGCAGCGGCTCGAAGCCCTTGCGGAACTCCGCCGCGCCGTTGACCGAGAGCGCGCCCGTGGTCAACCCGTGAAAGGCGTGGTCGATGTAGACGATCCGCCGCCGCCCGGTGGCGAAGCGGGCGAACTTCAGCGCCGCCTCGACCGCCTCCGTCCCGCTGTTGCAGAAGTACACCCGGTCCATCCCCGGCGCCCGGGCCAACAGCCGGTCGGCCAGCGCGGCGGCCAGCGGCGGGGTGTGGAAGTGCACGATGTCCGGCAGATCGAGCGCGATCACGTCCTGCATCGCCTTGCGCACCACGGGGTGGTGCCGGCCCACACCGTAGGTGCCGAACCCGGACAGGAAGTCCAGGTACCGGTCGCCCTTGTCGTCGTACAGGTACGGCCCCTCGGCCCGAACGTAATCGCGGTCCATGCCGATCGTCCGCAGCACGCGCGGGAGTTGCGGGTTGAGGTGCTTCGCGTGCAGCTCGAAGCCGCGGTCCGCGTACGCCTCGTACGTCTCACCCAGGTCGAACGTCATCGCCCGCCGTACCTCCTGACTTGGTTCGCTCGTCGTTGGCCCAGTCAAGCAGGGCCGGGGTCGCGTGGCGCAACGTGCGGAATGCCTTGAACCCGTCCACCAGCAGGCGGGGCCGCAGCAGTTCCCGCTCCGGGGTGTCGGTGATCACCCTGACCACCCCGGCCGGCCGATCACCCGCCGCCGCGAGCAGGTACGCCGACTCCATGTCGGCCGCCAGCGCGCCGCGCTCGCGCAACGCCTGCCGGGCCCGGCCCTTGACCAATCGGTCCACGGTCTCGATCGGACCGTGATGCAACCTCAGCTTGGGCGAGACCCGCCGCATCCACTCCAACAACACCTCGGAGCTCGGCAGTTCGATCACCGTGCCGTCCGAGCCGCGCACCTCGGAGGCGATCACCACGTCGCCCACCGCGACCCTCTCCCCCACGCCCGCGCCGAATCCCGCGACCGCGAGCGAGCCGTACTCCGCTGCCGGGAGCTCGGACAGGGCCCGCGCCCGGGCGCGAGCCTTGTCCGGTCCCATCCCCGCGCGCTCCACGCGCACGTTGAAGGCGCCCATCAGCCCCGCCTCGACCGCGCGCATCTCGATGCGCAGCGGGGTGACCACCATCAGGGGCATGTTCAGTCCATCGTCCCGGCGTACCGACCGAGCGCCATCACGGGGAAGACGAGCCGGTACATGTGGTACTTGATGTAGAAGTCGCCGGG
The DNA here is from genome assembly GCF_044765325.1 of Embleya sp. NPDC127516. Classification (NCBI taxonomy): domain Bacteria; kingdom Bacillati; phylum Actinomycetota; class Actinomycetes; order Kitasatosporales; family Streptomycetaceae; genus Embleya; species Embleya sp. NPDC127516. The sequence goes on from NZ_JBIWJT010000001.1 coordinate 109,741, forward strand.
GAAGCCGGTGCCGGTGAACTGCGGCTCGTCCCACCCGCCCAGCTCGTTCTGATGCTCGGTCAGCCAGTCGATGCCGCGCTGCGCGACCTCGCCGAACTCGCCCGCCGCGTGCAGCGCGAGCAGCGCCCACGCGGTCTGCGACGCGGTGGATTCGCCGCGCCCGGACCAGGTCTTCGGCTGATCGTAGCTGCGCAGGTTCTCGCCCCAGCCGCCGTCCGGGTTCTGCCGTGCCTCCAGCCAGCGCACCGCGCGCCGGATCGCCGCGTGCCGGGGGTCGACGCCGGCGGTCACCAGCGCCGGCAGCACCGCGCCGGTGCCGTAGATGTAGTTCGCGCCCCAGCGGCCGAACCAGGAGCCGTCCGCCTCCTGATGGTCCATCAACCACTTGACGCCGTCGGCGACATAGGAGCTGTAGCGGGCACCGCCGTCGGCGAGCATCTCCACGATGTGCGCGGTGACGTCGGCCGAGGGCGGGTCGGTGACCGCGCCGAAATCACAGAACGGCAGCTTCAGCGGCAGGATGCTGACGTTGTCCGCGTCGAACGCGCCCCAACCGCCGTCCTTGCTGCGCATCCCGGCCGTCCACCGCTCGGCCCGGTCCAGGACCGCGTCCTTGCGCGCGCCGTCCGGGTGGTCGGTGTAGCGCAGGGCCATCACGACCTCGGCCGTGTCGTCGGTGTCCGGGTAGTAGTCGTTGGCGAACTCGAAGGCCCAGCCGCCCGGTTCCAGGTCCGGTCGGCGCACCGCCCAGTCGCCGACCTCGCGGATCTCCTCGTCCATCAGCCACCCGGCCGCCTTGACCACCCTGGGGTCGGCGGCCGGAACTCCCGCGTCCCGCAGCGCGACCAGGGTCAACCCGGTGTCCCACACCGGCGACTGGCACGCCTCGAACCGGCGGCGCAGCTCGCCGTCCTCGTCGGTGTCCACGATGGTGAACCCGTCCAGGCCCTTGATGCCCTGCGCCATCACCGGGTGGTTGAGCGGGTAGCCCATCAGGCGCAGCGCGATCAGCGAGTAGACCCACGGCGGCTGGATGCCGCCCCATCCGCCGTCCGCCTCCTGGCGCTGCACGATCCACTGCTCGGCCTTGCGCATCGCGGCCTGCCGGATCGGCTTGATCGGCCGCTTCTGGTACTGGTGCAGGCCCGCGTCCAGCGCGCGGAACGCCCGCGACCACGGGTCGTCGGCCGCGGGTCGGCCCCGGACCGCGCCGGTGGGGCGCAGTTCGGCGAGCTCGAACGGCGCGGGCCGGACCGGGCGCAGCGAGCTGACGATGGTCAGCGGCACGATGGTCTGCCGGGCCCAGCAGGCGAAGTCGTAGACGTTGAGCGGGAACCACTTGGGCAGGTAGATGATCTCCGGCGGCAACACCGGCAGGTCGTCCCACGACCACCAGCCGAAGAAGGCCAGCCAGAACCGGGTGAACACGCGGGTGTTGGCGATGCCGCCGCCGTTGCGGATGAAGGCCGCCGCGGCGGCCATGTGCTTGGCGTCCGGGTCGTCACCGGCCAGCTTGAGCGCGACGTACGCCTCGACGGTCACCGACAGGTCGGCGGGACCGCCGAAGAAGGTCGCCCAGGTGCCGTCCGAGCGCTGGTTGGCGCGGATCCATCGCGCACTGGCCAGGGTCTGCTCCTCGGTGCGGATGCCGAGGAACTCGCGAAAGAGCAGATCCTCCGCGTCCATCGTGACGTTGGTCTCCAACTCCCCCTTCCACCAGCCCGCATCGTCCTGAAGCTCCATCAGATGGGCGACGGCCCTGTCGAGTGCGCCCCTGACCCCGTCGTCGTCGTCGACGTCGCCGATTCCCGGCTGGACGGTCACTGTCATCTCTTCACAACTCCCGAGTGGTGGTGAAGGCCGCGAGTGAGGTCAGGTCCGTGTAGGTACCTTGCGGGACGTCCAGGGAGTCCAGGCAGGCCATGGCCTGCTCCAGGCGCCGTGCCGCCTCGGTCTCGGTGCGGGCACGTCCGCCCGCCTCCTCGACCAGGCGTGCGGCCAGGGCGAGTCCCTCCTCGTTGCGCGGTCCTTCGTCCGTGTAGATGCGCGCCAGCTCGCGTCCGGCGGTCGTGTCGCTCGAGAGGGCGGCGACGACCGGCACGGACTTCTTGCGTCGGCGCAGGTCGTTCCAGGCGGGTTTGCCGGTGACCTCGGGTCGTCCCCAGATCCCCAGCAGGTCGTCCACCGCCTGGAAGGCGACGCCTAGGTGGTGCCCGAAGCCGTACAGCGCCTGCACGGTGCGTTCGTCGGCGCCCGCGAGGGCCGCCCCGATCGCCGACGCGCAGGCCAGCAGGGCCCCGGTCTTGTTGCCCGCCATGGTCAGGCACTCCTCGACGCTGACGTCGAGTCGGGCCTCGAAGGACAGGTCCTGGGACTGTCCGTCGATCAACCGGGCGGTGGCCTCGGTGAGCAGTCGGGCGGCACGATCGCCGTCCGCGTCGTCGGCGTCCATCAGGACCTGTTCGGCCAGCACGAGCAGACCGTCACCGGCCAGGACGGCGAGTCCCGGACCGAAGACCTTCCACGCGGTGGGCCGGTGCCGACGTTCCTCGTCGCCGTCCATGAGGTCGTCGTGGATCAGCGAGAAGTTGTGCACGAGTTCGACCGCGACGGCGCCGGGCACGCCCACGCCGGTCGGCGCGCCGACCGCCTCGGCGGAGAGCAGCGCGAGCGCGGGGCGCAGCGCCTTGCCGCCGTTGCCGGGCAGTTCGCGACCGGCCTCGTCGGCCCACCCCATGTGATACGCGGCCACACGGGCCAGGGGCGGTTCGAGTCGGGCCGTCGCGACCCGCAGCGCGGGGCGGCTCGCCTCGCGCGCGCGATCGAGCACGGCGGGGGCGATCGATGCGTCGGCGAGCGTCATAGCGGCGTCGTCCTCTCCGGAATGGCACGGGTGCGGCCGAGATGCGGGAGGGCCTCGCGGGCGGCGGAAAGGCCGCTGCGAACGGCGCCCTCCATCGTCGCGGGCCATCCGGTGGCGGTCCACGCCCCGGCCAGGGCGAGACCGGGGACCGCGGTCCGGGGGCCGGGACGAAGCCGGCCCGAACCGGGAGCGGGACGGAAGGTCGCGGCCCGCTCCTTGGTCACCACGAACCGCTCGACCCGGGCGTTTCGGGCCGAGGGCAGCACGCGGGCCAACTCCGGGACGAACCTATCCCGGAGCTGTGCGCTCGTCAGGTCGATTTCCCGACCCGCCGCGGACAGCGACACGGCCACGTAGCGGCCGGCCGCCAGTCCGTGGCCGGCGCTGCGGTCGAACATCCACTGGACCGGGCTCCCGATGCCCGCGGCGAGCGGGACGTCCAGGACCGGGCGGTCGTAGAGCACGTGCAGGTTGACGATCGGCGAGGTGCCCAGGCCGGCGAGCAGGGTCGGGTCGGCGGGCATGTCGCCGAGCAGCAGGGCGCCCGCGGGCAGCAGTCGGGCCGCGTCGTAGTGCGGTACGGCCAGCACCACCGCGTCCGCCTCGATCCGCTCGCCGTCGGCGTGTATGGCGAACCCGCCGGCGCCGGCGTCGAGCGCGTCCACCCGGGTGCGCAGGTGCACCCGCACGCCCGCGCGCTCCAGCGCGCGGGTCGCCGCGTCGCCGTGCAGTTCCTGGAGCGGGACCAGGCTCCAGCCGATGTCGGCGCCGTCGTTGCGGTCGAGCACGCCGGTGCGGAAGACCTTGACGGCCATGCCGAGGGATGCCTCGGTGGCGGGCAGGTTGAGCGTGGCGATGCCGATCAGGTCCCACATCGCCTCGCGCTCGCGGGCGGTGACGCCGAAGCGGTCCAGCCACGCGGCGAAGGTGAGTTCGTCCAGGGCCGGGTCGGCCGGGTCCAGGCGGCGCAGGGCGAGTGCGGCCAGGCCGACTCGGGCCCGGCCGGCCATGGTGAGCAGGGGGTAGCGGGCCAGCGCCGAGGACAGGTGCAGCGGGGCGGGCAGCGCGGAGCGGCGCAGCCGGGTGCGGGTGCCCCAGGGCGTGCGGACCGGGACGTCCATCCGGGGCTGGAGGTAGACCTTGTCGGCGCTGCCGATCCTCTCCAGGAAGGAGATGTACTCGGTGCAGCAGCGCAGGAACACGTGTTGCCCGTTGTCGAGCCACATGTCGTCGCGGCGCAGCGAGAACGTCGCGCCGCCCAACCGGGGCCGGCCCTCCAGGAGGGTGACCCGGACGCCGGCGTCGGCGGCGGCCAGCGCGGCGGTGATGCCCGCCAGGCCGCCCCCGATCACCACCATGCGTGCGCTCATGCCTTGCTCCGTACCCACGTGATCAATCCCTGTACCGGCCCCTGCGACCGGCTTCCCGTTCCGGCCCGGGGCCGGTCATCGATCGATGTTCACCGCCTGCGCGCGAGCAGCGAACGCGCGCCGACCGGCAGGCCGGCCAGTGCGCGTGCGGCGATCTCGGCCTTCTCCCAGCCCGGGAGTGAGAGCCGGCCTATCAGCACCTGGCCCGGTTCCTCCATGATCCTGGTCAGCAGCCGGCGGTAGATGCCCGCCATCGCCCCGGTGCTGGCGGCGCTGCGCCGGTCGAGCAGCGGGAGCAGGGTCAGACCCCGCTCGAAGAGCTGCTCGGCGCGATTGCCCTCGAACCGGACCAGGTCCTCGAAGGCCGCGCTCTGGGTGAACCGGCCGCCCTTGTGCCACGCGTCCTCGAGGCCGAACTTGGCCAGGTCCTCGCGGGGCAGGTAGACCCGGCCGTTGTCCTTGTCCTCCTTGATGTCGCGGAGGATGTTGGTGATCTGGAGCGCGATGCCGAGGGTGTCCGCGAGATCGGGCGCGTGCAGCGAATCGCGCGAGCCGAAGATGCCCAGCGAGAGCCGGCCCACGGTGCCCGCGACGCAGCGGCAGTAGACCCGCAGCTCGTCGAAGGTCTCGTACTCGGTCTCGCGCACGTCCATCTCGACGCCGTCGATCAGTTCGTCGAGCGCGGGCAGCGGGATCGGGAATCGGGTCGCGGCGTCGGCGAGCGCGACCGCGACCGGGTCGCGATCCGCGCTCAGGTCCTTGAGTTGTTTGCGCATCCGGGCCAGCTCCGCGACCTTGCGGTCGGCCGGCAGGTCGCCGTCGCCGATGTCGTCGATCTCTCGCGCGAAGGCGTACACGGCGCTGAGCGCGAGGCGCTTGGGCTCGGGCAGCAGCCGGATGCCGTAGTAGAAGTTGCGTGCCTGATTGCGGGTCAGGCGCTCGCAATACGCATACGAAGCGTCGACGTCCATGGTTCCCCTTTTACCTCTTTCGTACCAGTACGCCGGACAGCTCGCGCAGCAGGGTGGCCTTGCCGGGCTTGGCCCGGTGGGCCAGGACGTCGAAGCCGACGTCCTTGATCGCGGCCACGGCCGCTCGTCCACCGGCCACGAACCCGGCGATCGCGAGGCGCTCGCGCCCTCGCAGTGTCCCCGCGAGCGGTGCGCCCAGGCGCAGCAGCTGCGTCGCGCGGTGTGTCTCGTAGGCGACCAGTCGCCGAACCGAGGGTGCGGCGGCGGGCGCCGCGAGGTCGGCCTCGGTGACGCCGAACCGATCCAGGTCCTCCTTGGGCAGGTAGATCCGGTCGCGTTCGAGGTCCTCGGCGACGTCCTGGAGGTGCTCGACGATCTGGAGCGCGGTGCAGATCTCGTCGGAGCGCGCGACGCGTTCCTCGCTCGCGCGACCGAACACGTGCAGCACGATCCGGCCGACCGGGTTCGCGGACAGCGCGCAGTAGGCGATCAGATCCTCGTACGTCGCGTAGCGGCGCACCACCTGATCCTGCCGGTTGGCCTCGATCAGACCCAGGAACGGTTCGATCGGCAGGTCGAGTTCGCGCACGCTCGGTTGCAGGCGGCGCAGCACCTCGAGCTTCGGGGTACCGGTGTAGACGCGGCGCAGGTCGCCCTCGAACGCGTCGAGCTGGGCGACCCGGTCGCCCGCGGCCTCGTCGCCGATGTCGTCCACCAGGCGGGCGAAGCCGTAGACGGCCAGCAGGTGGCGCCGGTGGTCGGGGCGCAGGATCCCCATCGCCACGGGAAAGTTCTCGTGGCCGGCCTGGCGCATCACCACGTCCGGGTCGACGACCGCGGCGTCGATGCCCGCCGAGTCCTCGTCGCTCGCGCCGGGCGCGCGCTCAAGACCGCGGGAATCACTCCCCATATCTCTCCCTGGACCCCCGAAAACATCCCCAACATTACAGTTGGCCAGGAATTCGTGCCGTCCCGGTCGGTCTGACGGTTCAGCTTGCCCGATCGAAGTCGGATCGATCAAGCACCGAGAACACGCGTGTCATAGCTCACCCGGACTTTTCCTTCGCGAAACACTTTTGTTATCACCGCGCACCTCTCGGGGACCGCCGACGATCCCCGTACCACTCAGGACGTCCGGCGTCCCCCGGTGGTTTCCGGGCACCTGAGGAGGTTTCGTCGCGCGATCCCCTCCTTGCGGAGTAGTGCGGAGTTCCGCCTTCCGCATGAGGAGTACGGCGATTATCCGTGCGCAATGGACCAAGTGGGGTCGATAAAGCGAGTGGCCGGCGAAATGTTGATCAACTTTCCGGATTTGCGGAATACCCGGAGGATAGCGGCGCGCGCCGACACGCCGCCGTACACCGAATCGATACCCGAATGCGCTGCCCGGGTCGAACCGCGGTCGCCTTACGATCCGCGCGCTACCTGCTCGGGGTCCCGGACGGGCCGGAGTGGGGATGGTGACAGGCGACCTCGACGTCGCCGAGCGACTCCAGCGGCGGTCGCCGTTCGCGACACACCTCGGTCGCGAACGGGCAGCGCGGGTGGTACGCGCAGCCGGCCGGCGGGGCGAGCGCCGAGGGCACCTCACCGACGATGCCCTCGCCCAACGACGCCGCGTTCGCCCGGCCGATCCGCCCCGGGTCGGGCACCGGCACGCTCGCCAGCAACATCCGCGGGTAGGGGTGCCGCGGATCGCCCAACACGCGCTCGGCCGGGCCGAGTTCGACGATCCGACCCAGGTACATCACCGCCACGCGATCGGCGAGCCGGCGGGCGATGTCGATCTCGTGGGTGATCACCACGATCGCCAGGCCGAGTTCGGTGCGCAGCCGCAGCAGCAGGTTGACCACCGTCGCCTTGACGCTCGCGTCCAGACTCGCGGTCGGCTCGTCCAGGACCAGCACGCGCGGGCGCACGAGCAACGCGCGGGCGAGCACCAAACGGGCCAGTTCGCCGCCGCTGACCTCCCCGGGCAACCGGTCCAGATGATCCGCCGTCAGGCCGACCCGCTCGACCATCGCCAGGACCACTTCCTCGCGCTCGGCCCGGTTCGCGCCCAGCCCGTGCACACGCAACGGCTGATGCAGCGCGTGCCGCAGCGAGCGGCGCCGGTTGAACGCGGCCCGCGGGTTCTGCGTGACGAGTTGTACCAGGCGCTGATCCGCCGGGCCGCGCTCGCCGGACAGGGTGCGGCCGGCCAGCGCGACCGTGCCCGAGGTCGCGGTGTCCAAGCCCGCGAGCACACGCGCGACGGTGGTCTTGCCGGAGCCGGACTCGCCGACGACGGCCAGCACCTCGCCGGCCGCGACCTCGAACGAGACGTCCTCGGCGGCGGGCACGACCCGCGGCTCGGCCCGCCGGCCGAACGGTTTGGGCAGGACGTATCGACGGGTCAGCCCGTCCACCGTCAACAGCGCGCTCACCGGCCGGCCTCCTCGTCCACCCAGTGGCAGCACACGTCGCTCGCGCCGTGTCGGGCCGCGGCCGGCATGCGTTCGCGGCACACGTCCAGCACGTGCGGGCAGCGCGGTGCGAATGGGCATCCGGGCAGCAGGTTCGCGCCGTCCGCGCTGCCCTCGACCGCGCGCAGCGGCCGATCCGCCGGCGTCGTCGCGGGCATCGCGGCGATCAGCGCCCGGGTGTACGGGTGCCTGGGCGCGGCGAAGATCTCCCGGACCGGCGCGGTCTCCACCAGGCGCCCGCCGTACATCACACCGACCCGGTCGCAGATCGTGGAGACCACCGCGAGGTCGTGCGAGACGTAGACCAGGGCGAGTCCGAGCTTGTCCCGCAGGGTCAACAACAGCCGCAACACCTGTGCCTGCACGGTGGCGTCCAAGGTGGTGGTCGGCTCGTCGGCGAGCAGCAGCGCGGGCTCGTGCGCGAGCGCGGCGATCGCGATCACCACGCGCTGGAGCTGCCCGCCGGAGAACCCGCCGGGCAGATCGCGCGGGCGCTCCAGGACCGGCCCCAGACCGATCCCGATCAGCGTCTCGCGGACCTCGACGTCGTCCAGCCGATCGCCCAGGTACCAGCGCAGTTGGCGCAGCACCGGCGTGGTCGGCGCGAGCGAGGTCATCGGCTGCTGGGGTACGAACGCCAGCCTGCGCCCCCGGATCCGGCGCAGGTCCCGCTCCCGCATGCCGGCCAGGTCCTCGCCTTGGAACTCGATGCCGCCCGTACGCCGCGCGCCGTCCGGCAGCAGGCCCATCAGTGCGGCGCACACGCTGCTCTTGCCGCTGCCCGACTCGCCGACCAGGCCCAGAATCTCGCCGGGTGCCACGTCGAAGGAGACCCCGCGCACCGCGGGCACCGGCCCGGCCGGGCCCCGGTAGTCGACGTCGAGGTCGCGCACCCGCAGCAGCGGCACCTCGGCCGCGGTCGCACCGTCCATCACACGAACCGCAGGTGTTGCGGGTCCAGCCGGCTGATCCGCAACATCGTCGGGTCCAGCGGGGACAGTTCGGCGCGCTGGGCGAGGGCGAGCTTGGGATAGGCGGGCGGGGTGATCACCGCGTCCTCGGCGAGCAGTTTGTCCACCCGGCCGAGCGCGGCCGCCCGCTCGGCGTCGTCCGAGGTCTGCCAGACGGTGTCGATCAGCTTGTCCACCTCGGGGTTGGCGTAGCCGCAGGAGAGCACGTTGGTGGAGCCGGCGGGCGCGAGGGTGAGGTAGTTCGCCGGGCCGGAGGTGAACCCGGACGAGAACGTGTTCATCAGCATGTCGTAGTCGCGCGAGAGCCACTTGTTCGACCACGGCCCGCCCGCGAGTTGCTCGATGGTGACGTCGAGGCCGATCTGCTTCCAGCCCGCCACCAGCACCTGGGCGATGTCGCGGATCCCCTGGTTGGTGCCGATGGTCACGGTGAACGAACGCTTGGCCGTCTTCGCCCGGGCCAGCAGCGCGCGGGCCCGCTCCAGGTCCGGCGCGGGTGCGAACGGCTTGAAGGTGGGATCCCAGCCGAGTTCGGCGGGCCCGATCGGGCCCTGGCCCACCGTGCCCTCGCCGCCGTACACCCGTTGCAACACCCCCTGGCGGTCCATCGACAGCGCGACCGCTTTGCGGAAATCGGGATCGTTGAACGGCTCCTTCTTCATCATCACGTAGCTGAGCACGTCCAACGGCGCCTCGGTGAGCACCAGCGCGAGCGACTTGTCCTTGCGGATCATGTCGAAGGTGGCGAAGGACGGTGCGGTGATCAGGTCGACCTTGCCCTGGCGCAGGCTCAGCACGCGCGTATTGGCGTCGGCGAAGACCGTGTACTCCATGCCGGCGAACGCGGGCGCGGCGCCGGCGGCGTACTGGCCGCCGTGGTAGCGGTCGAAGCGGGAGAGGGTGAAGCTCTGGCCGGCCACGAACCGGTCCAACCGGTACGGCCCGGTGCCCATCATCGTGTCCTTGCGGGCCACGTAGTCGCGGTGCGTGATCGGCAGGTTGGTCAGGTGCGAGCGCAGCAGGCCGTACGGCTTGCTCAGCACGATCCGCACGGTGTGCTCGTCGACCCGCTCGAACCGGGAGAGGTAGCCGAGCATGTAGGTGATCCACTCGCTGCCGGCCGAGAGGTCGAGCATGTGCGCGAGGGTGGCCACCACGTCGTCGGCGGTGAACGGCGTGCCGTCGTGCCACACCACGCCCTGACGCAGCCGGATCGTCCAGGCCAGCTTGTCGTCGCTGATCTGCGGTTCGCCATCCGCGAGCAGCGGCACCGAGGCGAGCTTGGCGTCGTAGCCGTACAGGCTCTCCATGATCGGCTCGGCGATCCACCGGGTGATCTCCGAGCCGGAGTCCAGCGGGTTCAGGCTGCCGGGCGCGGAGGCGACGCCGATCCGCAGGATGCCGTCCTTGTGGCGATCGGCCACCCGCTTGGCCCCGGAGGAGCTCGAACACGCGGTGAGCACGCCCGTGCCGCCGGTCGCCGCGAGCGCCGCGAGGCCGAGAAAGCCTCGACGGTTCAGGCCGACTGTGCGCACCGGGGTCACGGGATCTCCTTGGGAGTGGGAGTCTGCTCGAGGGTCGGGGACTGCTTTGCGGCCTGGGTCGGCTTTGTGGCCCGGGTCTGCCTGGGGATCCGGCGTGTGGTCGGGCCGGCCGCCGCGGGACGTGGTCGGGCGCCGGCGGATGTGTCGCCGAGCAGGTTGAAGCCCAGGATCCCGAGCACCAGGACGGTGCCGGGCAGCGTCGCGTACCACCAGTCGCCGCCGATGATCTGCCCGCCGGCGTCGGCGATCAGGTTGCCCAGCGTGGCCTGCGGCGGGGCCACGCCCAGGCCCAGGAAGCTCAGGCCGCCCTCCGCGAAGACCGCGATGGCCATCGCCAGGCAGGCCTGGCCGAGCACCGGCGGCCAGACGTTGACCAGCACCTCGCGGAAGAGGATCTCCCGGGTGGGCACGCCCAGTCCGCGCAGGTTGGTGACGTAGTCCTCGCGCATCTCCACCACCGTCGCGCCGCGCGCGACCCGGGCGAAGTAGGGCACGAAGCCCAGCCCGATGGCGAGCGCCACCCGGGGTCCGTTGCCCACGGTGATCGGCCCGAAGTGCATGTCCGCGGTGCCCATCAGACCGATCAGGAACATCACGAAGACGAACTGCGGCAGGGCCTGGAGGGTTTCCACCGAGCGCATCAGCAGGCCGTCCAGGCGCCCGCCGTGCCGATATCCGGCGAGCACGCCCAGCGGCATGCCGACCGCGACCGCGAAGCCGATCGAGGTCAGGCAGATCCACAGCGAGGTCCAGGCGCCCTCGGCGGTCCGGGCCAGCAGGTCGCGGCCGAGGTGGTCGGTGCCGAAGGGGTGCGCGAACGAGGGCGCCTCGGGGCCCGCGGTCACCAGCGCGGTGGGGTCGCCGTGCAGCCGGCCGACGGTGGCCACCAGGAGGTAGAGCAGGACGCAGGCCAGGCCGATCCAACCGGCCACGCCCCATCGCGGCAGGCGCGGTCGGGCCCTCACGCGGCCCGTCCGAGCTTGTCCCGGGTGACGCCCGCCGCGGTGCGCGGATCCAGCAGCGGGTAGAGCAGGTCGACCACCAGGTTCAACAGCAGGAAGATGGCCGAGGTCGCCACGCAAGCGCCGAGCGCGAGCGGGTAGTCCTGCCGCTGGAACGCGGTGACCATCAGTTGGCCGATCCCGGGGATCTGGAAGACGTTCTCGATCAGTACGGTGCCCGACAACAACCCGCCGAGCAGTACGCCGGCCACGGTCAGCGTCGGCAGCAGCGCGCCGCGCAGCGCCACCCGACGCAGCGTGAGCAGCCGCGAACCGCCCATCGCGCGGGCGAACAGCACATGGTCCGAGGCCATCGCGTCGGCCAGCCCGCCACGCAACGAGCGGGTGAGCATCGCGAAGGTGGCCAGGCCGAGCACGATCGCGGGCAAGACGAGCACCTTGAGGTTGGTCGCGGGATCCTCGCCGAAGCTGACGAAGCCGCCCGCGTTGGGCAGCAGATCGGGATGGCTGTCGCCGACCACCACGAGCGCGATCACGGCCAGCCAGTAGCCCGGCAACGACATCGCCACCACGCTCAGCACCCGCGTCCCGTGATCGACCACCCCACCGCGGCGCAGCACCGACCACACACCCAGCAGCACCGCCGGGATCACCGCGAACACGCAGGCGAGCAAGCCGAGTTCGAGCGAGATCGGCAGCGCGCGGCCGAGTTGCCCGGCGACCGAGGTGCCGTCGTAGAGCGAGGTGCCGAAGTCACCGCGCAGCGCGTCGCCGACATAGTCGAGGTACTGGGTCACCAACGGCCGGTCCAGACCCATCCGGTGCTCGACCGCGGCACGGGCCACCGGATCGGCCGCGACCTGCGGCGCGAGCTGGTTGACCGGGCTCACCGGGGACGCGTGCAGCAGCAGGAACAGGCCGGTCACGACGGCGAACATCACCACGACGACGCCCAGGACCCGCCGCACCAGGTAGTTCGTCATCACTCTCCCTGCCGATCCGATGCGCCATCCATTGTCGGACGGCGCATCGGACGGTGGGCCCCCGGGTCGTGCGGTGCCGGCGGAACGTGGCGTTCCGCCGGCATTCAGGCTGTCTCGGTCGTTCGGACGGTCTCGGTCGTGCAGGCGGTGTGGGTCGTGCAGGCGGTCTCGGTCGTGCAGGCGGTGTGGGTCGTGCAGGCGGTGCCGGTCGTTCAGGCGGTCTTGCGGAACCGCTCCAGGTCCCGACCCAGCTCACGCAGCACGGCGCTGTTGATGTCGTACGCGAACAGCACCTCCTGGATCACCAGTTCCTGCTCCTCGGCGTCCCACGGCGCGTTGTTCATCGCCGCGCGGTAGGCGTCCTTCCACACGGTCAGGTCGCCGAGTTGGTCGAACACGTAGAAGTCGCTGCCCTGGGTGCCGGGCAGGTCGTAGTGCTTGCGCATCTGCTTGGCGATGAACTGGCCGCCGGACATGTCACCGAGGTAGCGGGTGTAGTGGTGCGCGACGAAGCCGCCGGCCCAGTCGTAGCACTTCTCCCGCATCCGGTCGGCGTAGCGCACGGTGGCATCGTTCGCGGGCCACTCCTGCTTCCAGTTCTCGCCGGCCAGGAAGAGCATGTCGGCCTCGAGAATGGCCCGGCGATCCAGTCGCGCGTCGGCGAACGGGGCGCCGATCGGGTCGTTGCGCATGGTGTCCGCGGCGTCGTCGAGCACGACGTAGGCCCAGTAGTGCTGGGCCACCATCGCGGTGTACGCGTCCCGGGTCAGCTCGCCCTTCATCAGCGCCTCCAGGAAGCCCGAACCCTCGGCCTCCTGGTGGAAGGCCCACGAGCGCTTGCGCAGCGACTCGGCGAAGGTCGGGGTGGCACCGGCGGTTTCGGCGGTCTCGGTCGTGGTCATGAGGTTTCCCCTAGGTGCGACAAGATCTACCGAACGCGCACGAGTGAGTGCGTACGGTGCGAACTATGACGGATCAGGCGGCTTCGCCCGTGCGGATTCGGCGTTCCGCCCATGGCGAAGCGCTCGCGGGGATTCGGGTCGCCGCCCGTTTCCGCCGGCCCTCGCAGTCTGTGTGGCGCCATGCGGTGCCGTCAATAAGTTACCGACAACTTGTCGGCACGTTGTCGGCGGGGGGTGTCGGTGGGGACGCGGCGGGTCTCGGTCGACCCGGGGCGGCGATCGCGCGCGGCGGGCCGGCTCCTCGATCGGGCCGCCGCGGCACCGTCGTCACGCGGTTTCGCGTCGTTCGAGTACGGCGTTGTCGCGCGGTTTGCGCACCGTTGTCGTTCGGCGCCGTCATGCGGTTCTCACACCGTTCCCGGACGGCCTCGCGGGCAACCCCCGGAAGTCCGGGTGATCCGGCCCGGTCTTAGGATAGCCTCACCTCCAATCATTCCGTACGCAGTCGTACGGTCGGCCCAGAGGACACAACGTGAGCCCAGCCCGCACCGGACGCCTCGGCGGCACCGTCGCCGCGATCGCGACCCTCCTTCTCGCATGGGCGCTCGTCGGCCTCGCGAGCCCCGCGCACGCGAGCGGCACCCCGGCGGCGGGCAAGGCCACGCTGACCGCGGAGAAGACCACCGGGCTGAACCCGGCGGGCGACGTGGTCAAGCTGGTCGGCAAGGGCTTCACGCCCGGCGTACGGTTGTTCATCCTGCCGTGCGACCCCGCCCAGGGCGCGGGCCGCGCGTGCGACATGGGCTCGTTCGGCGGCCCCACCGAGGCGGACGCGACCGGCTCGTTCAGCACCGACGTCAAGGTCGCCGCCAAGTTCGGCACGGTCGACTGCCTCAAGACCCGGTGCGCCATCGCGACGTCCAACTCGGCCAACGGCAAGGACCGTACGCAGGAGGTCTACCTCCCGATCGGCTTCGCGGGCGAGGCTCCGGGCCTGCCCGCGAGCCCCGGGCCGGCCACCGCCGCTCCCCAGGCCGGCGCTCCCGGCGCGGGTGGTGCGCCGCCGTCCTCGGCCGCCGCCCCCGCCGCCTCGCCCGGTGCCGACACCGCGAAGACCTCGGCGCGGGACGAGGACGACGACAGCAGCAACACCGGCCTGATCATCGGGGTGGTCGCCGCGGTCGTGGTGGTCCTGGTGGCCGTCGGCGTGGTGGTCAAGCGCCGGCGCCAGGGCGCCTGACCCGGCCTCCCCCGACCCACCGAGCTCGTTCCCAGCTTCCGGAGTCCACATATGCGCAAGTCCCGTACCGCCGCGGCCGTCGCCGCCGGCGCGATCGCCGGCCTCGGCCTCACCACCTTCGCCGCCGCCCCCGCGTCGGCCGCCGACGCCCCCACCATCACCCTGTCCAAGTCGACCGGGCTGGCCGGCGGCGGCGAGGAGATCACCGTCACCGGCAAGGGCTACAAGCCGGGCAAGGGCGTGTACATCGCGCAGACCGTGGCCAAGCCGGCCGGCGGCGTGCCGACCCAGTACGGCAACGCGGGCTACGTCCCGCAGGTCGGCGCGGACGGTACCTTCTCGGTCAAGATCAAGCCCGCGCAGAGCTTCGAGGGCAAGGACAAGAAGAAGGTGGACTGCGCCGCCACCGCGTGCTTCGTGGCCACCTTCAACGACCACACCGACCTGGCCAACCGCGACCAGGACGTGTGGGTCCCGGTGACCTTCGGCGCCGCCGCGCCCGCGGCGCCTGCCACGACGACGCCGCAGACCGGCGCCACCACCGAGGCCGGCGAGCCGAAGTTGCCCAAGACCGGTTCGTCGAGCACGCAGCTCGCCTATGTCGGCGCGGGCATGCTGGTGGTCGGCGTGGGTGCGGTCGCCGCGTCTCGTCGACGCCGCGACTCCGCACGCGCCTGATCCCACCCCTACCGCTGGAGGCGACCCGCATGAGCGAGGCGAGCGTCAACCCGTTCGGAGCGGACGCGATCACCGCCGTCTGCAAGCACATGAACGACGACCACCCCGACGACTGTCTGCTGATCTCGCGCGGCCTGGGCGGGCAGCCGGAGGCCACCTCGGCCACGATGACCGGTCTGGACGGCGACGCGGCGTACTACTCGGCGATCGTTGCCGGCGAACCGGTCGCGGTGCGGGTGCCGTGGAGTCGTTCGATCACCGAGCGCCGGGACGTGCGGGTCGAGGTCGTCACGCAGTACAACGACGCGTGCAAGGCACTCGGTGTGCCGGCGCGCGGCGAGGGCGAGCACTGAGCGCGGTCGACCGGTAGGGAACCGGCGGGCCGACCGGCCCGACCACCTGTCAGACCCGACCACCTGTAACAAGCGTCACGCCGACGGCCCGGGAGGAAGCTCTCCCGGGCCGTCGGCGTTGGTCCGGTCGGGAAAAACCTGTCGTATGCACCTGTACGAAAAGATATAGTGAGCTTCGCTCAGTATCAGGCTTCGCCTCCACACTCGGCTCTCGCCTCCCCCTCCCGCCCTCCACGCACCCTCCCCGAACGAAGGCCCCTGCCGTATGCCGCCCATATCCGCGTCTCGCCTCAGCCAGAAGGTCGTGGTCGGCGCCGTCTTCGTCGCCGCGATGTTCGTCAACATCCTCGACATCACCATCATCAACGTCGCGCTGCCGGCGATCGGCAAGGACCTCGGCGCCTCCCAGGCGAGCCTGGCCACGGTCGCGGTCGGCTACCTGGTCAGCCTCGCGGTGTTCATCCCCGCGTCCGGCTGGCTCGGCGACCGCTTCGGCACCAAGCGCATCTTCCTGATCGCGCTCGCCCTGTTCACCGGCGCGTCCGCGCTGTGCGGGCTGGCCCAGAGCATCGACCAACTGGTGCTGTTCCGCATCCTCCAGGGCGCGGGCGGCGGCATGCTGACGCCGGTCGGCATGGCGATGATGTTCCGGGTCTTCCCGCCCGAGGAGCGCGTGCGCGCGTCCCGCATCCTGATGGTCCCCACCGCCCTGGCACCCGCGCTCGGCCCGGTGCTCGGCGGCCTGCTCGTGGACAAGGCGTCCTGGCGCTGGGTCTTCTACATCAACCTGCCGGTGGGCGTGGCCGCGTTCGTGTTCGGCCTGATCTTCCTGGAGGAGTACAAGAACCCCAAGGCCGGTCGCTTCGACCTGCCCGGCTTCGTGCTCTCCGGGGCCGGCTTCGCGCTGCTGATGTACGCGCTGAGCGAGGGCGCGACCAAGGGCTGGGGCTCGCCGATCATCCTGTCCACCGGGATCTCCGGGCTGATCCTGTGTATCGCGATGGTCTTCGTCGAACTGCGGGTCAAGGAGCCGATGCTGCACCTGCGGCTGCTCCGCGATCGGCTGTTCGTGAGCACCAACGTGGTGTCGATGGTCAACTCCGCGGCGTTCCTGGGCGTGCTGTACGTCTTCCCGCTGATGCAGCAGCAGGCGTTCGGCAAGAGCGCCCTGGAGACCGGCCTGCTCACCTTCCCCGAGGCGTTCGGTGTGGTGATCGCCACCCAGTGGGTCTCGCGCCTGTACCCGGTGGTCGGTCCGCGCCGACTGATGGCGGGCGGCCTGCTCGGCATCGGCGCGTGCGCGGCGCTGCTCGCTCTGGTCGACGGCGACACCTCGGCCGTACTGATCGTGGTGTTGATGTTCTGCACGGGTGCCTCGATGGCGCACGTGATGATCCCGATGCAGGCGGCGGCGTTCGCGCGTACCGCGCCGGCCGACAACGGCCGCGCCTCGACCCTCTTCAACGTGCAGCGCCAACTCGGCTCGGCCCTCGGCGTCGCGCTACTGGCGAGCGTGCTCGCCGGAATCGGCACGATGACCATCCACTCCGGCGGCGCCCCGAGCCCGAACCTGCACGCCTACCACGTGGCCTTCCTGGTCGCGGCCGGCCTCGCGGTCCTCGGCGCGATCGCCGCCCTGACCATCCGCGACTCGGACGCCGCCTCCACGCTCCGCAAGAAGACCGAGGTCGTCCCCGCCCCGAAGCCGGAGACGGAGAGCGCAACGGTCTGATCCGAGGTTCCGGCCGTCGGCTGCCTACACTCGGGCCATGGACAGGACCGACCGTGCGAGTCGGGTGATCGCGGCATCACCGGCGACCGTCTACGACGCCCTCCTGGACCGGGAGTCCCTCGAGACCTGGTTGCCGCCGGAGGGCATGCGCGGGCGGATCGAGCGGTGGGATCCGCGGCCCGGTGGCGGGTTCCGGATGGTCCTCACCTACCTCGACCCCACCGACAGCCCCGGCAAGACCTCGGACGCGACGGATGTCGTCGACGTCGAGTTCGGTGAACTGGTGCGGGCGGAGCGCGTGGTGCAGCGGGCCGTGTTCGAGGCCGACGACCCGTCGTACGCGGGGACCATGACGATGACCTGGCACCTCGTTGCCGATGATGGCGGTGGCAGTGGCGGTGGTGGCAGTGGCAGTGGCAGTAACCGTGGCGGGGACGCGACCAGGGTGACCGTCACCGCCACGGATGTGCCGCCCGGCATCGACCAGGCGGCACACGAGGTCGGAATCGCCTCCTCGCTCGCCAACTTGGCGGGGTACGTGGAAGAGACCGGCTGACGCACGTCGACGCCGAACCGGGCTGACGACGTCGGCCCGGGAGCGAGCGGCCGTCCGGGCGTTCGGTCCCGCCCGCCGGATGTGGCAGGACGTGTCGGCGTCGATGGCGGTGTCGGTGTCGGCGTCGATCCGACGTCAGGCCCGGAAGCGCCACGAGACGTGCGCGGAGCGCCTTCGCATCGTTTCGCGGCGTTCCGGTTCGTCGACCGTGCGGGTGGTCGGGACGAGGTGGTCGCGGACCTCGTGGCGGGGGACCACCAGAGCCCGGACGGTGGGTTGTTCGCGGGGGTCGAGCCAGCGGTGCGTCGCGAAAACCTCCGTTCGCCCCTCGGTGTCCAGCCAGTTCGGTACGCCGGGGTCCACCGCGCCGATCACGACCCGGATCAGCCCGTCGGGATCGCGCTCGGCCTGCACGTGATTGAGCGAGGTCTGGCGGTTGGCGAAATCGAGCGACTCGAACCAACCGGGGCTGTAGAGCTGGAGATCCCACTGCCCGGAGACGCGGGGGTCGGTCTCCACGATCAGCACCTGATCATCCGTCAGCCGCACCCGCGCGAAGCCGTACACGACCTCCTTGACCCCGCCGGCCACCGTGGCCGGCGTACTGAACGTGTTCACCGCCTGCCGGTCGCCGGTGGTGCGCACCCAGTCGTTCCAGACGTCGATCGAGTTCTCCACCGACGTCGCGGCGCCGTCGAGCATGCCCGCGACCCGCTCCGGGGTCACCCGTGCGGCCGGTCGCCCCTGGGTGTCCAGGCGTTCGAGGGCGAGCATGGCGGGCTGTTCCGGCTTCCAGTCGAAGTAGTAGTCGCGTACGTGCAGAACCCGGGCGTCCGGTGTGAGGGGGACCCAGTTCCCGGGCTGCTCGGTGGCGCTGAGGATGATCTCGACGGTGTCGCCGGGCCCGACGCCCAGCGCGGTCGAGGAGGTCTCGGCGACGATGTCGGTCCGCCCGGAGTGCATGTCCCCCGGTTTGACCTGGAGTACGAACTTCTCGCACGCGTTCATCGTCACGGTGAGCCGGTACACGCCGTCCCCCGCGATCGGCGCGCGGCGCGCGTTCTGGTCCACGTTCGGCCCGCCCCAGCGGTAGGCGAGGTCGTTGTGGGTGAAGAAGGCCGGGTTCTGCGGGTCGGTCGCGGCGAGTTGGTAGGTCAGCCAGCAGGCGACCTGATTGGCCAGGTGCCGGATGCCCTCGGCTCGGTCGGCGTCGGTCGCGCCGGGGAAGTCGGCCTCCAGGATGCGGTCGCCGAGGGCGGCCATGCGCTCGCAATAGGCTCGCCACGCGGTGCCGTTGACCACGTCGTGCGCGGGTGGGTCGTTGCGACGCGGGTCGTGGTGGTGCCGGTCGTGGTGGTGGCGGTCGTTCGCGACTTGCCGTTGCGGTGCTTGCTGGTGCGGGACTTGCTGGTGCGGGTCGTTCGCGCGGAGTTCGTTCGACTGCACGTCAGATCTCTTCCGTCGGGACCAGGAACCGCTTCTGATAGTCCGTCAGCCGAGATCGTACGTCCTCCCGGGCCAATCCGAGGTCGTCGAACGAGTAGTTGTGCCTCCCGTGCCTACCCTGGGGCCGTTCGGTCAGGTACGCGCGCATCGCCGTCTCGGCCACGGTGGTGAGATCCAGACCGAATGTGGCGTACAACTCGCCCACCACCGCGATCGGGTCGCGCATGAAGTCGGCGTAGGCCGAGTCGTGCCAGTCGGATTCGGCGACCCGACCCGCGTCACGAAACGCGGTGAGCCGGTCGTACGCGGTGCACCACAGGGCGCTCTGGGTGCGGGCGACGTCCCGAATGTCGGACGGATTGCCGTACGCGTGGTGGATCGTGGCGATCAGGCTGCTCAACGAGGCCAGCACGGTGAGCGGATCGCGATGGGTCACCGCGAGCCGCGCATCGGGGTACACGTCGACCAGCGCGTCCAGGGTCAGCAGGTGCGCGGGTGACTTGAGCACCCAGCGGGTCTCCCCCGGCGTTCGGCGCTGGAGGATCTGCAACACGAGCCGGTGATAGGCGTACGCGGGTCGCATGTCGCACTCGGCCAACCACGCGGCGTAGGACGGGATCGCGAACTGCCCGGTGAAGTCCTCGGATCGGAACGCGAGCGCATGCGCGCTGATGCATTCCTTGGGCAGCGTGCCGCTCTTCTCGTGGATCGCGTCCATGGCCGGCACCGCACTCGTGATGAACCGGATCTCGCGCTCGGCGAGCCCGATCCGCGGGTCGGCGTCCCGGGTCGCGGGCTCCGGCGGCGGAACCGGGCGCAGGAACTCCCAGGTGGCCGGCACCCGGTTCGCCGGATCCCGGGCAAGCAGCGCATGCAGGATCGAAGTCCCGGTCCGGGGACCGCCGGTGACGAAGATCGGGCGCTGGATCGGCTCGTCGCGGACGCCGGGATCGTCCCGGACGTAGCGGGCCACCTGAAGCCGCACGTCCAGGAGCCGGGCCACCCACGTGTGCGCCCACCAGCGGCCCACCCGGTCCAGGTTCGCCTCGTGCTCCAGCGCGTGGAGCAGTCGGTCCAACCCCTCGCGGAAGCCGGGGTCGTCGTCCTCGCCCGGGTCGGTCAGTCCGGTCCTGGCCTGGGCCTCGCCGATCAGCGCGGCGGCGGCGAACGGCCGGTCCAGATCGTCGGTGAGCGGTGGGATGTCGCCGGCGGCAAGGGTCTCGGTCCAGGCGGCGCGGTGCGGCGGTGTCCAGGCCATGGCGGTACGGCCTCCCTCACGTCGTTCGAGTTCGCGGGCGGACGCCGAGTGGGCGCGACCCCGCCGCAGATTAGCTCTTTGTGAAGGTAAATCTGAAGAGGTGTCAGATACTGATCGGCGATGCGGTTGTGGGGGGTGGGGTGGCTCGGGGTGCGGCTCGGGTTGCCGACTTGAGTTCGGGCTCGGGTTGCCCGCTTGAGTCCGGCTCGGGTTGCATGAGTTCCGGCTCCGGGTACGGCTCGGCTCCGGGTACGGCTCGGGTTCGGATTCGGGCTCGGGGCTGAGTGGTCCGGGTGGCGGACCGGATCCGGGAGGGTGAGGGGTGCCCCGTACCGTACGAACCCTCGGTATCAGCGCGGAATCAACGCGAATCAACGCGGATGGAGAGTCGTGAGCGAGCGCAACGTGGTCTGGCACGAGGGCGGAGTGACGCGCGAGCAGCGTCCGGCGCTCGGGGCGACAATCTGGTTCACCGGGCTGTCGGGCTCGGGCAAGTCGACGGTCGCGGTGATCGCCGAGCGGCTCCTGGTCGAGCGTGGGATCACCGCGTACCGCCTGGACGGCGACAACGTCCGGCTCGGACTGAACGGCGACCTGGGCTTCGGGGCCGAGGACCGGACCGAGAACATCCGCCGGGTCGGCGAGGTGGCCCGCCTGTTCGCCGATGCGGGTGTGATCGCGATCGTCCCGGTGATCAGCCCGTACCGCGCCGACCGCGACCGGGTCCGCGCCCTGCACGCCCGGGACGGACTGCCGTTCCTGGAGGTGTTCGTGGACACCCCGATCGAGGAATGCGAACGTCGCGACCCGAAGGGCCTGTACGCCAAGGCCCGCCGCGGGGAGATCGGCGACTTCACCGGGATCTCGGCCCCGTACGAGGCGCCGGAGGCACCGGAACTGCGCCTCACCCCGGCGGATGGCGACCCGGAGCAGCAGGCGGCGCGGCTGATCGCGCTGTTGGACACGCTGAAGCTCGGAGTGTAGGCGGGGCTGGGCGGGGACCGGATCGAATCGGGTCGGCGAGGCGAGGGCCGGGTCGGCCGGGTCGGCCGGGTCGGTATGGTCGG